>CAKTZW010000146.1 GCA_934636065.1 uncultured Labedella sp. | reverse complement strand
GGAATGCGGTCTCGCCCGTCCACTGCCAGAACATGAGCACGCCGCCCGTGACGATGAGCAGGAGCGCGGTCGTGACCGCGAAGGCCACGACGGGGAGGGCCACTGTCGCGGGGCTCGCGGCGCCCGGACGTGCGAGCATCCACGCGAGGCGGACGACGGGAGCGCGGCCCGAGGGCCGGGAGGAGACGGCGGCGGGCGCGGGAGCGGGCGGGGCCATCGTGCTCATCGTCCCGCCTCCCATCCGGCGCCGCCGAAGGCGGGTCCGTCCGCTGTCGGGACGTGGGCGACCGTCGTCGCCATCGAGCCCGTCGTCGAGCCCGCCGCGAGACCGGCACCGGCGGCGGGACCGGCGGTCGCGGCGGAGTCGCTCACGATCCGACCGTCGCTCAGCCGGACGATGCGCGAGCATCGGGCCGCGACGCTCTCGTCGTGCGTGACGACGACGAGAGTGTGGCCCTGGCCCACCGTGGAACGGAGGAGGGCGTCCATGACGTCGACGCTCGTCGACGAGTCGAGCGCACCCGTCGGCTCGTCGGCGAAGATGAGGGTCGCACCGCCGACCTGGGCCCGCGCGATCGCGACGCGTTGCGCCTGCCCGCCGGAGAGCTCGCCGATGCGGCGCCCCTCCATCCCGCCGAGACCGAGGGCGACGAGCCAGGAGGCCGCTCTCGACTCCGCCTCACGGCGGGGGTAGCCCGAGAGCAGCAGGGGAAGGGCGGCGTTCTCGACGGCCGTGAGTTCGGGGATGAGCAGCCCCTGCTGGAAGACGAAGCCGAACGCCTCGCGGCGCAGGACGGACCTCTCGCGATCGGAGAGGGTCGCGAGGTCGACCGATCCCTGCGGGCCGGCGAAACGCACGGCGCCGGAGTCAGCTCGGAGGATGCCGGAGAGGCAGTGCAGGAGGGTCGTCTTGCCCGAACCGGACGCGCCCATGATGGCGACGGATTCCCCCTCGTGGATCGCGAGATCGACGCCGGCGAGGGCCGTCGTCGAGCCGTACCGGAGGACGAGGGACGAGGCGTGGAGGAGTGGAGTGTTCATGTCCTCCAGCCTCGTCGCCGGGCACCGGGAGCGCGTCGCTCCCGCGACGCATCCCCGTCATCCCCTGGGGTGATTCGTCAGGGGGCGGGTGCCGGGGGTACGCGCCGCGGAAGGCGGATGCGCTGTTGCGCGAGAAGGATCCCGAGGAAGATGACGAGACCGCCGACGGGCTGGTTCCACGAGAGCCGCTCGCCGAGCAGCACGATCCCGAGCACGACGCCGACCACGGGCGTGATGTAGGTGACGCTCGATGCGGGCGTCGGGCCCCAGGCGTCGAACACGTTCATGTTCCACATGTAGGCGACGCCCGTGCCGAGCACGCCGAGCGCGAGCAGGCTCAGCACGACCCAGACGTCCAGCTGCACGGGCGACCACGCGACGACGGGGGTGAGGATGAGCATGACGACGGCGGCGATCGAGATGTAGAGGAAGGCCGCGGTGATCGGTGGGACGGCGTAGGGCGTCACGAACCGTCGCATGTAGCCGAAGGTGAACCCGTAGCAGGCGACGGCCCCGAGGCACGCGAGCTGGCCGGCGAGGTCTCCGGCGAGCGCCCCCGCCTGCCAGGGCGCGACGATGACGACGACGCCGACGAATCCGAGCACCACGCCGGCGATGCGGCCGGCGTCGAGCTTCTCCACCCGGAACAGGAGCGCGGCGAAGAGTGCCGTCATGAGCGGTGTCACCGCGTTGTAGATCGAGGCGAGGCTCGACGAGACGTACTGCTCGGCCCACGCGAAGAGCTGGTGCGGGATGACGGCGTAGAAGAACGCGACCACGGTCAGGTGGCCGTAGAGCTTCGGCGATCGCGGGAGGCGGACGCGCATGACGAGCGCGATGACCGCGAGCGTGAGGGCGCCGAGGACGAGTCGAGCCCACGCGACCTGGCCGAAGGAGACCCCGGTGAGCGCGACCTTCATGAAGAGGAAGCTCGCCCCCCAGATGAGTCCGAGGGCCAGGAACTGCACGGTGACGACGATTCCCGCGCGGCGGGAGGTCGCCGGTGGCGCGACGGGAGCTGAGGACGCACGGGTGGAGCTCATGTGTCGACGCTACCGCCCCGAGAGCGCCCTCACCGGCGGCTTTCGGTCACCGAAGCGCCACTTCCTGCCCCCCGACGGCCGGCGCGACGGCCCCGGTCTCGCGGGGTTCCGGTCACGCGCCGGCCGACGACTGCGGGTCTGCGGCGAGTCGGCGCTCGAGACCCGTCCGGACCTCCGGCCACTCCTCCGAGAGGATCGAATACACGGCGGTGTCGCGCCAGGAGCCGTCGGCCCGCACGCGGTCGTGCCGGAGGACGCCCTCGAACGCCGCCCCGAGCTTGGCGATGGCGGCACGGGACCGCCCGTTCGCCGCGTCGGCCTGCAGTCGCACGCGATCGAAGCCGTGCGAGAACGCGAGCCCGAGGACGAGGAGCTTGCTCTCGACGTTGACGCTCGTCCCCCAGACCCGCGGGTCATACGCCGTCCAGCCGACGTGCGCTCCACGGTTCGTGACATCGAGGTCGGCGAGCGAGGTGGTCCCGAGCACGACGGGTCGGCCGTCGGGATCCGTCTCCGAGGCGGAGGACACGAGGAAGGGGATCCCGCTCGACCACGGGTAGTAGCCCGTGGCGAACGCGACGAACGCGTCGACGTCGCTCGGAAGGCCCCCCGGTCCGCCGCCGTACCCCCCGGCGAACACCTCGGGACGACCGATCGCGGCGGACAACCGTGGCAGGTCCGCGTGCGTGAGCGGGGTGAGCACGACCGTCCGACCGCTCAGCGTCTGGGGGTCGGGGCGACGGGCGTTCACGATGCCAGTCTTCCACGGGCCGCGAGCGCCGCCGTCGGGGGCGGATCGACCGGCCGCACTGCCGGGACTCGGATCGGGGCGGGCCGGAGCGACGTTGCCGGGCGTCGCCGGCGGGAGAGGCGCGCCCTCGAGGTCACCGCCGCTCCGAACCCCGGGTGGCGATCACGATACGCTCATCGGGGTCCGAATGCCAGAGTCGACAGTGGAACGATGGCTTTTCGACGGAATCAGTCGTTTCCTGGAGAAACGACGACGTCGACTCAGACCCGGGCGGGAGTCAGGCAGGTGGGACCGCCGACGTCCACACGACCGACACGGCGAGACGGTGCGCCGGTCCGCTCGTCGATCGCGAACGAGTCGACGGTGCCGGAGCGCTGATTCGCGACGTGCACGACGACGCCGTCCTCCGCGTGGTGCCGCGGCCAGTCTCCCCCGCTGTCGATGTCGGCGACCGGACGGAGCTCGCTGCCGTCGCCTCGGATCTGCAGCGTCGAGATACGGTTGCTGCCGCGGACGCTCGCGTGCAGGTGCTCGCGCGAGCCCACGACGGTGAGCTCGGCCGCGGCATCGCCGTCCTGCGCCCCGTCCGAGGTCGCCTCGACCCCGGCGACGACCGAGAAGCGGCCGTCGCGACCCGCCCGCAACGTGAAGACCTCGATCGAGTACTCGGTCACGACGTGCAGGTGGCCGCTCTCGTGCCAGGCGACATGACGAGGACCGACGCCTCGCGGGAGCGTCACCTCGTGATCGAGGAGGAGGGGCGCGGCGGGCGACGGGCCCCGGCGCCAGAACCGCACGAGATCGAATCCGAGATCGGTCGTCACCACGCGGCCGTCCGGGAGCCACCGCGACGTGTGGGCGCGGGACCGCCTCTCGGGCTCGTCGGTCGAGCCGTCCTCGTCGTCGCCGGACATCCCGGCGGGGAGCAGAAGCCCACCCCTCGCGAGGGTCGCCGCATCCGGTGCACCGTACGGGTCGGTCGCCTGGGCCGCGACGAGGGTCCGTCCCGTGAGCCGGCCGTCGGGCGTGAGCGGCAGCACCACGACCCGGCCGTCGCCATAGCAGCTGGCCACGAGCAGGTCACCCCGCGGCGCGACCGTCAGGTGGCAGACGATGCCGCCGAGGTGGACGCGTTCGCCGAGCGGCGTGAGCGTGCCGTCGGGCGCCGCACGGAACGGCACGACGAAGCCCGAGAACTCCTCGGCGGCGTAGACGACGGGAAGATCCGGGTGCTGGACGACCCAGGACGGCGAGTCCGCCTCGTGATGCGCGACGGGCACGAGCGCGCCGGAGTCCTCGCGAACGAGGGCACGGACGCCGACGCCGGCACCCGGTTCACTCCCGTCCGCTCCCGGGGTGTAGCTGCCGAGCCAGAAGGTCACCGCGACGTCATCCATTCCTTCAGTGTCGCAGCCCGGCGTGCCAGCATGGTGCCGTGGTGAGCAGCGATCGCTTCCGGGCGGCATCCGCCCTCTTCGTCGAGGTGGCCGGCAGGGTGCCGGAGGACGGATGGGATCGCCCCGGCCTCGGCACCTGGGACCTGCGGGGACGAGTGGGCCACACCGCGCGGGCCCTCATCACGGTCATCGAGTACCTCGGTCTCGATGAGCCGGAGTCCGTGCCTCATCGCGCTCACCGGACGGGACCCCCTCCCGCCTGACTTCTCCGTCGTCTGAGGTACCTGAAAACGTCGTATGTGCGCGAATTCTCGCGCACATACGACGTTCTCGGACGGGTCAGACGGGTCAGGAGAGGAGGTCATGGCGCACGACGATCTCGTCGCGGCCGGGACCGACGCCGATGACCGAGATGCGCGAACCGCTCATCGCCTCGAGCGCGAGGACGTAGTCCTGCGCGTTCTTCGGAAGCGACTCGAACGTCCGGCAGCCCGTGATGTCCTGCTTCCAGCCCGGGAACTCCTCGTAGATCGGCTTCGCGTGGTGGAAGTCGGACTGCGAGACGGGGATCTCCTCGACGCGCTTCCCGTCGACCTCGTACGCCACGCACACGGGGATCGTGTCGAGGTCGTCGAGCACGTCGAGCTTCGTGAGCACGAAGTCGGTGACGCCGTTGATGCGCGCGGCGTAGCGGGCGATCGGGGCGTCGTACCAACCGACGCGGCGGGGACGACCCGTCGTCGTGCCGAACTCGAATCCGGTCGCGCGCAGGTAGTCGCCGGACTCGTCGAAGAGCTCCGTCGGGAACGGGCCCGCTCCGACTCGCGTCGTGTACGCCTTCACGATGGCGATGACGCGGTCGATGCGGTTCGGCGCCACCCCCGAACCGGTCGCGGCGCCGCCCGAGGTGGCGTTGGACGACGTGACGAACGGGTAGGTCCCGTGATCGACGTCGAGCATGGTGGCCTGACCGCCCTCGAAGAGCACGATCTCGTCCCGACCGAGCGCCTCGTGCAGCTCGAGCGCCGTGTCCGTCACCATCGGGCGGAGCCGCTCGACGTACGAGAGCAGGTCCTCGACGATCTCGTCGACCGCGATCGCGCGACGGTTGTAGATCTTGACGAGCATGTGGTTCTTGACGTCGAGAGCACCCTCGACCTTCTGCCGCAGGATGTTCTCGTCGAAGAGGTCCTGCACGCGGATCCCGACGCGGTTGATCTTGTCGGCGTACGCCGGGCCGATACCGCGGCCGGTGGTGCCGATCTGGCGCTTGCCGAGGAAGCGCTCCGTGACCTTGTCGATCGTGCGGTGGTAGTGCGTGATGATGTGGGCGTTGGCGCTGACCCGCAGTCGGGACACATCGACGCCGCGAGCGGTCAGCGCCTCGAGCTCGTGGAAGAGCACCTCGAGGTCGACGACGACACCGTTCGCGATGACGGGGGTCACGCCCGGCGTGAGGATCCCGGACGGCAGCAGGTGGAGCGCGTACTTCTCGTTGCCGACGACGACGGTGTGACCGGCGTTGTTGCCGCCGTTGAACT
>CAKTZW010000145.1 GCA_934636065.1 uncultured Labedella sp. | reverse complement strand
CGCGGTCACGCCGGCCAGCCGCAGGTAGACGTACTCCCCCAGCGACATCCAGCGCCGCGCCTGCCGGAAGGCGCCGGGCTCGGTCTCGCGCAACCAGCGCAGCCGGGGCGCCAGGTAGCTGGAGTGGAACCGGGTCCCCGTCCGCTGGTGGACCGCGGCCTCGTCGAGAGCCGACGGGGGGTCGCCCTGGCCTTGCAGCACGGCGGAGATCGCGTTCGCGATGGCCTCCGACAGCCCGACGTAGCCGGCGACGGTCGGCCGGGCCTGCTTCGCGTTCGCGGCGTTCTCCGCCATCACGTCGAGACCGGGGAGCGCGTCGACCTGCTCCTGGAACGCCTCGGACTCGATCTCGGACGTGCGCAGCGGCAGGTTGCCGTATTCGACGTTCCAGCGCTCGTCCTGCTCGGCCGACGTCAGCCACTTCGTGAACTCGTACGCCCAGTAGGAGCGGTTCGCGTCGCGGTGGTCGAAGAGGGCCCAGATGTCGGGGCCGGAGACCGTCTGGTGGTCGCCGTCGCGACCCGGCAGCTGCACGACGCCGTACTCCGTCCCCGCCGTGTTGAGGTCGAAGAGCTGCCAGGGTCCGGAGGTCATCATGCCGATGCGGTCGGCCGCGAACAGCTGGCCGAACTTCGTGTCCGTCTGGTCGAGGTAGATGCTCTTGTCGTCGACGGCCATCTCCTGCAGGAAGGTGAGGGCGCGGACGCCGGCCTCGTCGTTGAAGGTCGCCTCGGTGCCGTCCTCGCTCAGGATCGAGCCGCCCTCCTGCCAGAGGTGCGGCCAGAACTGCCACGTCGTCTCCTCGGAGCCCGACACGGAGTAGGCGTAGCCGTAGGTCTCCGTCGCCGGGTCGGTGAGGTCCGCCGCGGCCTCGCGGAAGTCGTCCCACGTCCAGTCCTCGGTCGGGTGGTCGACCCCGGCCGCATCGAACACGGTCTTGTTGTAGATGAGGGAGAGGTTGTCGACGACGGCGGGGAAGCCGATCGTCTTCTCCCCCGTCGGCTGCACGGTCTGCCGTGCCGCCTCCGAGAACTCGTCCCACGCCACGTCGGGCTCCGCGACCTGCTCGGTGATGTCGAGCGTCCGGTTGGACGACTCCAGCTGGCTCGCCCACGATCCGAAGGAGTAGGAGATGTCGGGGTAGTTGCCGCCCGCGAAGCTCGCGGAGAGCTTCTGCAGCAGGTCCTCGGTGGAGGACGCACCCGGCGACACGTCGATCGTGACGTTCGGGTGCTCCTCCTCGAACTCCGCGGCGAGCCCCTCGAGGATCGTCTGCGCGTCGTCGGCCTGTCCCGTCCACCAGGTGAGGGTGACGTCCGCTTCCGGGTCGAGCTCGGTCGCGCCCTGCTGCGCGCCGCTGCAGCCGGCGAGCGCGACGGTGGCGGAGACGGCGACGGCCGCTCCGAGCGTTCGGAGCGCGTGGGCTCTGGTGGGCTTTCTCATCGGAATCTCCTGGTGTGCGTGTCGGATGGGGCCGGGCGGGTGTGTCGTTCGAGCGACGGAGCTAGCTGAGGATGATGGAACGAGTCAGATGGCGGGGAGCATCGGGATCGAGCCCCCGCGCGGTCGCGACGGCGACGGCGAGGCGCTGGGCCTGGACGAGCTCCACGAGCGGGTCGGCCGTTCCCACCCTCACGGTCGCGCCGGTCGCCCGGATCTCGTCGGCGAGCCGCGCGTCGTCGGCTCCGAGCATCCACACGAGGCTCGAGGGGCCGGCCACGGCGAGCGGACCGTGCCGGTAGTCGAGCAGCGGGTAGGACTCCGACCACGCCTGGGCCGCCTCGCGGATCTTGAGGGCCGCCTCCTGCGCGAGTCCGTGGGTCCAGCCGGTTCCGAGGAAGACGAAGTGGTCGACGGCGTCCGCGTCGACGGGCAGCGGCGCCGCGAGCGTAGAGCGCGCCTGCTCGACGACCCCGTCGACGCCGAGTCCGAACGCGGCGCGGGCCAGCAGGAGGAACGTGGTCGGGAACCGTGTCTGCACGACCGAGCGCTCGTCGGCGAAGTCGAGCACGAGGGCATCCTGCGTCAGCCCGGTGACCGGCGAGTCGGCGACGCCCGTCACCGCGACGGTGCGGGCTCCCTCCGGCACGGCGCCGAGCGCCGACAGGACCTCCGTCGTCGTCCCGGACCGGGTGATCGCGATCACCCGGTCGTAGGCCCGCCAGCGGCGCGGTTCCGACGCGTAGGCGGCGTCCGTCTCCCCGAGGCCCGCCGACTCCCGCAGCGCCGCGAACGACTCCGCGACGAAGGCGGAAGTGCCGCAGCCGATGACGAGCGCGCGCTCGCCCGGAGCCGCGAGCAGCTCCCGGGCCGCATCGGTTCCGGTGAGTGCTCGAGCCCAGATGTCGGGTTGGCTCGAGATCTCGTCGGCGGTCATCGACATCGTTGCTCCGTCCGTTCGGGTGGTCGTCGGCGCTCGGCTCGACGACGAGGGTGATGCCATGGTGGAGTGGACTGATCGGTTTGACAATGGAAATGATCAAACGCGCAATCGGACTGATCATTCACCGGGTAGGAGCCGGGCGCGCCCGGGTCTCACACGGCGACGAGCTCGACTCGCCCGCCGAGCGACTCCGGCAGCAGCGCCTCGTGGGCCGCGAACATCGCGTCGCAGAGCCGCCAGATCTCGTCGGGGGTGAGGGTCGAGCTCGCGTTCGGATCGACGAGGAGCGCCTGCCGCACGAGGTCGCGGTTCCCGGTGAGCGCCGCCTGAACCGTGAGCTCCGCGACCGACAGGTACGTGCGGTTGTGCACGGCGCCCTGCGGCGGGATCGCGCCCATCGCGACCGGCGCGAGTCCCTGCGCGGAGACGCGCGTCGGCACCTCCACGACCGCTCCCTCCGGCAGGTTCGAGATCAGCCCGCGGTTGACGACGTTCGCGTGGATCTCGCGCTCCGTCCCCGTGAACAGGGAGTGGATGATCTGGGGCGCGTACTCCGCCGCATCGCCCTCGTCGTGCAGCTCGAGCGGCTCCCCCGCGGCGAGCGCATCCCGCGCGGTGTGGAACTCGGCGAGGTTCTCCTCGCTGATCCCGAGGTACTCGAGGGGACGCAGCCGGAAGCGCTCGATCTGCGCGTCGGAGCGCAGGAACCACGACAGGTACTCCGACGAGTGCTCGCTCGTCTCCGTCGGGTAGTAGCCGATCCGGCGGAACATCTCGACGCGCACGCGCCGTTCGAGCTCCGGATCCTCGGCGATCCGAGAGCGCAGCCGCGGGTACAGGTCCTCGCCGTCGCGGCTCCACTCGGTGAGCCACGATTGGTGGTTCACCCCGGCCGCCCGGTAGTGCGTGCCCGCGAGCGGTACGCCGATCAGGTCGCACAGGTCGTTGACCGTCCAGTAGACGCTGTGGCACAGCCCGGCCGCACGCAACTCCGGCGCGACCACCGAGAGCCACCACACGTTCATCGCCATGGGATTCGTGTAGTTGAGGAAGAGCGCGTCGGGACAGAGTTCGCGCATGTCCCGCGCGATGGCCGAGAGGACCGGGAAGGTGCGGAGGGCGCGGAACACGCCGCCGACCCCGGTCGTGTCGCCGATGGTCTGACGCAGGCCGAACGACGCCGGGACCTCGAGGTCCACGCGCGTCGCCTCGATCCCGCCCACCTGAACCATGTTGACGACGACGTCGGCGCCCTCGAGCGCTGAGTGACGGTCGAGCGTCGCCGACAGACGGACGGGGCGGCCCAAGCGGTCGGACACCTGTGCTGCGGTGCCGTGCGCGACGTCGAGCCGCTCCGGGTCCACGTCGTGGAGCACGAGCTCGAACTCGGGCAGGTCGGGGAAGCGGAGCAGGTCGGTGACGAGCTGGCGCGTGAAGACGACGCTGCCGGCCCCGATGAAGACGACTCGATTCATGGCTCGATCATGGGGAAGATTGATCATCCCGCGCAATAGACTGAGCGATCTTCGCGTGAAATGATCAATCCGTCTGCGCGAACGGAAGGAAGCCACCATGTCGATCCTCTCGACGGCACCGCAGCACGCCTCCTCGGAGAAGAGATCGCGACGCATGAACGCGATCCTCGACCTGCTCGCCGAACGCGGACCTCTCAGCCTGAGCGAGATCTCGGGGGCGCTCGGCGTCTCGGCAGCGACGGCCCGGCGCGACGTCGCGGATCTCGCCGAGCGGCAGTGCCTCGCCCGCACGCATGGAGGCGCCCGCCTCATCGACGCAGGCGGCGAGCTGCCGGTGAGTCTCCGTGACACCCGTTTCCAGGACGCGAAGCGCGCGATCGCCGCGGCGGTCGCGGAGCTCGTGCCCCGGCAGCGCTACGCGGTGGCGTTGAGCGGTGGCTCCACGACCGCGCACGTCGCCCGGGCGATCGCGGATCACGACGAGCTGACCATCGTGACGAACTCGCTCACGATCGCCCAGCTCGTGACGACCTACCCGCACCTCAAGGTCGTGATGACGGGCGGCATCCTCCGCTCGGAGTCGCTCGAGCTCGTCGGCGTGCTCGCCGAGAACACCTTCAACGCGATCAATCTCGGCACCGCGATCCTCGGAACCGACGGCATCACCGCGTCCGGAGGCGTCACGACCCACGACGAGACGGAGGCGCGGACGAACAACGCGATGGTCACGCACGCCCAGCGGGTGATCGTGGTCGCCGACGGCTCGAAGATCGGCCGCCTCGCGCTCGCCCAGGTC
Source organism: uncultured Labedella sp. (assembly GCA_934636065.1). Classification (GTDB taxonomy): domain Bacteria; phylum Actinomycetota; class Actinomycetes; order Actinomycetales; family Microbacteriaceae; genus Labedella. The sequence goes on along the minus strand of CAKTZW010000145.1, from coordinate 1,134 downwards.
GCCTCGACCGATCAGGTCGACGTGCTCATCACCGACGCGACGGCCGACCCCGACGAGCTCGACCGGCTCCGGTCCGCCGGCGTCGAGGTGATCGTCGTCGACGCGTCCTGAGCGGACGGATCTTCGGTTCAGGCGGGCGCCGCCAGGCCGATGACGTTGCCGGCGGGGTCTCGGACGTGACCGACGATCACACCGCCTTGGGCGTTGAGAGCCGGTCCCAGGATCCGCTCGCCGCCGAGGCGGACGGCCTCGGCGAGCGCCTCCTCCACGTCCGGGACTCCCACGTAGAACATGGCGCGTGCGGCGAATCCGGTTCCGCCGCCGATTCCCGCCGGCACCGCTCCCGCCTCGACGCCCGGCGAGATGAACGAGTACGACGCCTCGTCGGAGACCTCCGGCGCCACGGGGGCGCCCGGTTCGGCGTCCCAGTCGAACAACTCGCGATAGAAGCGGCGGAGCCGCTCCGGGTCCGGTCCGATGATGTCCACGTGCACGATCGGGTTGCCCATCAGGTCCTCCTCGGGACGGAACGGGACGGCGCCTCAGCCGACGCGGACACAGCGACGGCGGCCGTCGGGCGGGAGAGCGGCACGACGGGACGCGCGTCGAGCGCGGCGATCTGTCGTTTGAGGGCGACCTGTCGGTAGGACGCATCGACGACCTCGGCGACCAAGGTCCAGTCCGTGTCGGGGGTCTCGTCGACGTCGAGGCCGATCCAGCCGCCGGGACCGAAGTACGGCGGCACGAAGACGCGCGGCAGCTCGAGGAGGGCGAGCCGCTCCTCCACGTCGGGCTTGACCACGATCGAGTGCGGCCGGTCCATCGACGAGCCGAGGCTCACGAAGATCTTCTTGCCCGCACGGAAGGTGGGGCGCCCCCACGCCATGACCTCGGCGGACTCCGGGTAGGGCGAGCAGAGCGCGCGCACGCGCTCGACCACGGGGTCGCCCTCCTCGAAGAGCAACGGGTGCTGCCGTTCCATGCCCGCGACGCTACTCCCCACCCCCGACGCGCACCACCGCGCACCGCGACCACCGCGGTCCCTGAGCCTGTCGACCCTTCGACAGGCTCAGGGACCGTGGGAGCGCAGGGAGCTCAGGGACCGTGGGAGCGCAGGGAGCTCAGGGACCGGGT
>CAKTZW010000144.1 GCA_934636065.1 uncultured Labedella sp. | reverse complement strand
GGTCGGCGACGCGACCGGCATCGGCGGCGAGTTCGCCGAGGGCTGCGGCGAGCGCGGCGGCGTCACCGGGCGGGACGTACTCCGCGGCGTCCCCCAGCATCCGTCGTTGCGCCGCGCTGTCGGAGGTGACGAGGCCGACGCCGGCGGCGACGGCCTGGTACGCCTTGTTCGGGACGACGCTCAGCGCCTTGGCACTCGTGCCGAAGATCCCGAGGGCGAGGTCGTGACGCGCGACGACGGCGGGGAGCGCGGCCGCGTCGATCCACTCGACCCGCGTCACCGCCGGGACGTCGCGGAGGAGCGCGTCGACGCTGTCGCCGTCCTGTCCCGTGCCGATGATCGTCGCGTCGATCGAACCGCCCAGGGCGGCGACGGCCTCGGCGATCACGGGAGCACCCTGCAGGGGCGTCATGAGGCCGTAGAACACGACGCTGAGCCGATCGGCACGCGGCGCAGCAGCGGCCGACGCTGCGAACCAGGAGGCGTCAGCGCCCACGGGGACGACGAGGGAACGAGCCGATGCCGGGACGAGCCGGGCGTGCTCCTCCGTGTCGACGACGACGACCGTCGCCGCCGCGATCGCCGCGCGGTCGAGCGCCGCGAGCACGACGCCCTTCGCCCCTCCGCCGACGCCGCGGTCCGTCGCCGTCGTTCCCGCGAAGATCAGGTGATCGAGGACGATCGTCGTGCGGGGGAAGAGGAGCCGCGCCAGGAGCACGTCGAAGTGACCGAGATACCCCACGACCACGACGTCCGACCGGCGCCTCCGCCGCGCCGCCGTCGACGCGACGGCCAGACGGATCCAGCAGGAGAGCAGCCGCAGGACGAAGAGCGGAAGCCGCCACGGCCGCTTCAGCATGTCGACGCGCTCCGCCGTGGAGAAGCCGAGCGGCACGTTCACCTCGCGGACGTCGTACCCGTGCGCGGCGAGCCCGTCGAGGATCACTCGGACGCGCGGGTGCCGTGCGGTGTCGTAGGTTCCGAAGCCGAGCGCGGAGCGGCCGCTCGGTCGTTCAGCGGCGATACTGCATCTCCTTGATCCGTTCCAGCTGCTCCTCGAGCAGGATCCGGTTCGTTCTCAGGAGGTCGGAGATGACGCCGAGCGCGAAGGACAGCAGGGACCCGACGAGGAAGGCCGTTCCGAAGACGAGGGACTGGACGTGGCCGCCCTCGGTCCCCTGCAACCAGAAGATGCTGAACCGGACGAACGGGAAGAGTCCGACAGCGAGGAGGAACAGCCCGAGGATCGTGAAGATCACGTGCGGCTTGAACATGAGGTAGCTGCGGATGATCGCGCCGCCCGACTGGGCCATGTGCTGCCAGATGTTCTTGAACAGCCGCGACTCGCGCGTCTTCGGGTTCGTCCGCACCGGGATGCTCGCGATCCGGAGGCGCTTGTTGCCCGCCTGGATGATCGTCTCCATGCAGTAGCTGAACTGCGTCACGATGTTGAGGCGGTAGAGAGACTGACGCGAGTAGGCGCGGAAGCCGCTCGCGGCGTCCGGGAGCTCGGTGCTGGCGGCGTAGTTCACGACGCCGCTGCCCACGCGCTGCATGAACTTCTTGAACGGCGAGAAGTGCTCGATCGTGGCCGTCTGGCGGTCGGCGATGACGATGTCCGCCTCGCCGTGCAGGATCGGCTGGACGAGGTCGCCGATGCGGTCCTGCGGGTACTGGTTGTCGCCGTCCGTGTTCACGACGATGTCGGCGCCGTGCTTGAGCGCGTAGTCGACGCCGTCGCGGAAGGACCGGGCGAGTCCCATGTTGCGGGAGTGGCGCACGAAGTGGGTGACGCCGAGCCGCTGGGCGACCTCGACCGTGCGGTCGCTCGAGCCGTCGTCGATCACGAGGATCTCGACGGATTCCACCCCGGGGATCTCGCGCGGGATGGTCGCGAGCACGAGGGGGAGGGTCTCCTCCTCGTTGAGGCAGGGGATCTGGACGAAGACCTTCATGCGTTCAGCAGACTCGTCAGGTACCGGCCGTACCCGCTCTTCACGAGCGGCTCGGCGAGGGCCGCGAGCTGCGCGTCGTCGATCCAGCCGGCGCGCCAGGCGATCTCCTCGATGCACCCGACCTTGAAGCCCTGGCGGTCCTCGATCACGCGCACGTACTCCGACGCCTGCATCATCGACTCGAAGGTCCCCGTGTCGAGCCAGGCCGTGCCGCGGTCGAGGACCTGCACGTGCAGCTTGCCCGCGTCGAGATAGCGCTCGTTCACCGTCGAGATCTCGAGCTCGCCGCGGGCGCTCGGCTCGATGGTCTTCGCGATCGACACGACGTCGTTGTCGTAGAAGTAGAGGCCGGGGACCGCATAGTTGCTCTTGGGCTTCGCCGGCTTCTCCTCGATCGAGACGGCCGTGAAGTCGTCGTCGAACTCGACGACGCCGTAGGCCGTCGGATTCGAGACGTGGTACGCGAAGATCGTCGCGCCGTCGACCTCGGTGTTGTCGCGGAGCGAGGACCCCAGTCCGGTGCCGTGGAAGATGTTGTCGCCGAGCACGAGGGCGACGCTGTCATCGCCGATGAACTCCTCACCGATGATGAAGGCCTGCGCGAGCCCGTCCGGAGACGGCTGGACGGCGTACTCGAGGCGGATGCCGAGAGCGGACCCGTCGCCGAAGAGCGCCTTGAACTGCTCGTTGTACTCGGGCGTCGTGATGATGAGGATCTCGTTGATGCCGGCCATCATGAGGGTCGACAGGGGGTAGTAGATCATCGGCTTGTCGTAGATCGGCATGAGCTGCTTCGAGATGCCCTTGGTGATCGGCCACAGCCGCGTGCCCGACCCCCCGGCGAGGATGATGCCCTTCATCTCGTCACTCCCCCGCCTTGAGTCCGTCGTAGAACGCCCGCGCGGCCTCCCACGTCGGCAGGATACCGGCCGTCTCCGCCTCGGCGAGCGTCGGCGCGTCCGTGTCCTTCGGGGACAGCAGGAGCTCGCCGGCCTCGTCGGGGAAGCGCAGTCCGATCCGTTCGTCGAGAGGGTCGATCCCGTGCTCCCGCTCCGGGCGGTAGACGTCCGTCACGAGGTAGCTCACCGTCGCGCCGTCGGTGAGCGCGACGAAGCAGTGCCCGAGCCCCTCGGACAGGAAGATCGCCTTGCGGTCGACGTCGTCGAGGAGGACGGAGTCCCACTCGCCGAAGGTCGGCGAGCCCACGCGGATGTCGATCACGAAGTCGAGCACGGCGCCGTGCGTCGCCGTGACGTACTTCGCCTGGCTCGGCGGGATGTCCGCGAAGTGGATGCCGCGGACCGTGCCGCGCTTCGAGACGGAGGTGTTCGACTGCGCGAGGGCGATCGAACGCCCCGTCGCCTGCTCGAGCGCCTCGGCCTTGTACCACTCGAGGAACACGCCGCGCTCGTCGCCGAACTGTCGGGGGACGATCTCGTAGCTGTCGGGGATCTTCAGTTCGCGGATCTGCACCGGGAAAGTCTAGCAATCCGGGCGACGGGCGCCTCCGAACGACCCTCGACGGACGTCGTCCCGGCCCGCGGACCGGGGCGACGAGGTTGCGGTCGAGCGGAACGCGTGCCTACCCTCCAAGGAGGAATCCGTACCCGACACGATCCCGCCACATGACCCCCCTGTGATCGGAGTACGTCGATGCGACTCGCTACCCCCCTCTCCCGCCTCGCCGCGACGCTCGCGGCCGCCGTCCTCGTCGGGTCGGCGCTCACGCTCGTCCCCGCTGAGTCGGCCTCGGCCGGCGTCATGACGACCAACGTCCGGAATCAGACCAACGCGGAGCGCACGAAGGCCGGACTGCGCGCGCTCGAGCTCGACCCGAACCTCGAGAAGGCGGCGAACGAGCTCGCCGCCCGCATGGCCTCGACCGGCAACTTCGCCCACAGCTCGAACACGTGGCGTCAGTCCCGCGCCACGAAGGGCTACACGCTCTGCTGCGGCGAGAACATCGCCTACGGGTACACCTCGTCGAGCGCGGTCGTGTCGGCGTGGATGAACTCGGAGGGCCACCGCCGGAACATCCTCGACTCGCGGTATTCGCACATCGGGGTCGGCTACTCCCCCGACGGCAACTACTGGGTGCAGATCTTCGCCGCCTATCCGTGGGTCCAGGCGAGCACGCCCACGCTCAAGGGCACGACGCGCGCCGGCTACAGCCTGTGGGTGTCGATGCCCAAGTGGGGCCCCGGGACCATCTCGTACCGCTACACCTGGCGCGCGAACGGTCAGGTGATCGCGGGCGCCACCGGGGACGACCTCAAGCTGACGCAATCGCTCATCGGCAAGAGGATCACGGTGACGGTGTCCGGGAGCAAGACCGGTTTCCGCACGTCGACGCGGGCGTCCGCGCCATCGGCGGCCATCCGCTACTGATCGAGTTCGGCGCGCGCCGGCGCCGCGCTCGGAAACGGGTTCCGCCGGTGGACCCCCGTAGAATCGACGGGGCCCACCGAAGGAGCAGGATGCGATACCTCATCACCGGCGCGAACGGCATGCTCGGCACCGATCTGCAGGAGACGCTGTCGGGTCGCGCGGTGACGGCCCTCGGACGCTCCGACCTCGACATCACCGACCTCGACGCGGTCCGGGCGGCCGTCGCCGGTCACGACGTCGTCGTCAACGCCGCGGCGTACACGAAGGTCGACGACGCGGAGACGCACGAGGACGAGGCGCTCGCTGTCAACGCCACCGGGACGCGGAACCTCGCGATCGCCGCCCGGGAGACGGGCGCACGACTCGTGACCGTGTCGACGGACTACGTTTTCCCCGGCGACGCGACGGAACCGTACGCCGAGGACACGCCGCGCGCACCCCTCAACGCCTACGGGCGGACGAAGGCGTTGGGCGAGGAGACCGCGATCGCGGAGCACCCGGACGGCACCTACATCGTCCGCACGGCGTGGCTCTACGGCGAGCACGGTCCGAACTTCGCCGCCACGATGGCGCGGCTGTCGACGACGCACGAGACGGTCTCGGTCGTCTCGGACCAGGAGGGCCAGCCGACCTGGACGGCCGACCTCGCCGCGCGCATCGTCGAGCTGCTCGACGGCGACGCTCCCGCCGGGGTCTACCACGGCACGAACGCCGGCCGCACGACGTGGCACGGGTTCACCCGCGCGATCTTCGAGGAGCTCGGTCTCGACCCGGAGCGCGTGCTCGAGACCGACAGCTCCGCCTTCGTCCGACCGGCACCGCGACCCGCCTTCTCGGTCCTCGGGCACGACCGCTGGGCCGCGGCGGGCCTCCCGCCCATGCGGGACTGGCGCGAGGCGCTGCACGCCGCCGTCGCGGCCGGTGCGGTCTCGCTCCCGCCCGTCCCCCCATCGGCGGACCGCTCGTGAACGTCGTCCTGCGCGTCGTCGTCGATCAGATCGCGACTCCGACCCCCACCGGCGTCGGGCGCTACGCCCGCGAGCTCACCCGCGGCCTCGTCGCGACGGCCCCGGACCGGTGCACGGTCGACGGCATCGTGTCGGCCCTCCCGCCCGAGAAGATCGAGGCCCTCGCGGCCGAGCTCCCGGGCCTCGCCGAGCTGCACCGCACGACGCTCCCCCGCCGTGAGCTCGCGGCGGCCTGGCAACTGGGCATCGCCCCGACCCTCGCCACCGGCATGATCCACGCTCCGGGCCTGCTCGCCCCCCTCGTGAAGCACGACACCGCGGTCGACGGCACCCAGATCGTCGTCACGGTACACGACACCCTCGCCTGGACCCACCCCAAGTCGCTGACCCCGGCGACGGTCTCCTGGCACAAGGCCATGCTGAAGCGTGCGTGGAAGCACGCCGACGCCGTCGTCGTCCCGTCGCACGCCGTCGCCGACCGACTC
>CAKTZW010000143.1 GCA_934636065.1 uncultured Labedella sp. | reverse complement strand
GACCACGACGACCTGGCCGACCTGATCATCTCGGGCACCGGCGACCTGGCCGGCGCGGGCGCACTGCTGCAGCGGATCACCCGGGCCCACTCGGCCCGGATGGACGCCCTCGGCCTCACGGCGTGACGCCGGTGATCGCGGTTCGGGCGATCCCGGGCACGGCCGGGTCGAACCCGCAGGACCGTCGCGCTACTTGCTGAGGTGGGCGAGGAGCTTGTCGTCGGCGGCGGAGCGGACCCGGCCGAGCAGGACGGCGGCGACGGCGGTCAGCAGCGCGACCACGACGAGGGTCACGGCCCAGATCCACCCGCCGTCCCACGCCCAGCCGAGCACCGTCAGGCCCAGCCACACGACGGCCGCGACGGCCACGCCGATCGCCGGGACGAGGAGCACTCCCCGCTCCCGACGCCACGGCGCGACGTAGTGGACGCCGAGGCCGATGATGGCCCCGCCCAGGGCGATGAAGAGGAGTTCCACGGGTCAGGCGACGAAGCCGACGCGACGCTGGTCTTCCGATCCGACCTCGACGTAGGCGAGGCCGGCGGTCGGGATGATGAACAGGCTGCCCTTGGAATCCGTGAGGCTGAAGTAGGAGCTCTTGTCGTCGAGCGCCGCCTGAATGGTCTTCCGGACGTCCGAGATGGACTCCGACGACTCGAAGCTCACTTCGCGGGGACTGTTCGCGATACCGATTCGGATTTCCACGGGATGCCTTTCGATTGCCTGGATTACGACTCTACGACACGGTGCCGGGGCGGGCGTCCGGCACGCTCTCGCCGTGAGCGAACAGCCCGTTCCCGGCATCCCCGTCGTGGCCCGACGAGGATGTCGGTGGCCCGGGTTAGCGTGTTCTCGTGATCCCGGAACCGACGACAGCCAGAGAGCCCGCCCCTGTCGGATCCCCGTCGGCGGAGCCCGCTGGAGCGCGGTCCACTCGGGTCGCCGGCTCACCGGTCGAGGCGTCCTCCCCAGCCGTCGTCCTCGACGACGATCAGCGCAGCGTCCTTGACGAGCGCGACCGGGGGCACCTGGCGATCCTGGGCGGGCCGGGCACGGGGAAGACGACGGCCGTCGTCGAGCTCGTGGCCGACCGCGTGAAGGCTCGCGGCTATGCGACGGACGAGATTCTGGTCCTGGCGGCGGACCGCCGCGCCGCCACCCGCTTGCGCGACGTGCTCGCTCTCCGCGTCGCCGTGCCGACAGCCGGTCCGCTCGCTCGCGCTCTGCCCTCCTTCGCCTTCGGGATCGTGGCGGCCGGGAATGCGGCGGCGGGTCTGCCCGCTCCTCGGCTGCTGACCGGAGGAGAGCAGGACGCCATCATCGCCGACCTGCTCGTGGGCGACGACGAGGATGGCCGCAGCGGCGACTGGCCCGACCATCTCGACGCCGACGTGCGCGCGCTTCCCGGCTTCCGTGGTGAGCTCCGCGAACTCATGGCGCGAGCGGTCGAGGCGCACGTCTCTCCGGAGCTGCTCGCCGAGCTGGGCGAGCGGCGCATGAGGCCGGAGTGGCGAGCCGCCGGCCGCTTCATCCGGCAGTACCAGGATGTCGTCGACAGTTTCCGCGACCAGTTCTACGACTCGACCGAGCTCGTGCACCGGGCCACCGAGATCGTGGAGGAGGCCGGAGCGGCCGGGACCGGCCTGGGTCCGTTCGCGCGCCTCCGGACCCTCGTCGTCGACGACGCCGAGGAACTGAGTGCGGCGGGCGCCGAGCTTCTCGCGGCGTTCGCGCGACGAGGAGTCGCGGTGATCGCGGCCGGCGACCCCGACGTCGCGACCGGAGGCTTCCGCGGGGCGAGTCCCGGCGTCGTCTCCCGCCTGGCGCAGGTGCTCGGCGCTCCGGCGTCGACCGTCGTTCTCGGCACCTGCTACCGCGGGACCCGGCAGCTCGGCGGGGTCTACGAGCGGATCGTGGCGCGCATCGGCACGGCCGGCGCTGGAGCTCAGCGCCGCGTGCGGCGCCCCGAGCATGCGGGCGCCGGCTCGGTCCTCGTCACGACGCCCGCGAGCGTCGCCGAGCAGGTCGCGATCGTGGCGCGGGAACTGCGCGAACGCCATGTCTTCGCGGGGGTGCCCTGGCACGACATGGCCGTCGTCGTCCGCAGCAGGTCCCAGATCGCGGCGCTCGAACGAGGACTTGCGGGACTGGAGGTGCCGACTCGCGTGCTCGCCGGTGGCACGGCTCTCCGCGACGAGCCCTCCGTCCTCGCCTTCGTGCTCGCGACCCGGATCGCGATCGGGGTCCGCCCGCTCGACGACGGGGCGGCGACCGAGCTCCTCACCGGGGTTCTCGGCGGGTTCGACCGAGTGGAGCTCCGTCGGCTCCGCGCGGCCCTGCGTCAGCGAGAGGCCGACAGCGGCGGCTCCCGGCCGGCGGCCGAACTGCTCCTCGAGGCACTGCAGCTCCCCGGGTCGCTCGCGGAGCTCGACACCCGACACGGTCGGAAGGCCCAAGCGCTCGCCGACAGCCTGCGCTCGGCCGCTGCAGCGGCCTCGGCCGGTGCGACGATCGAGGAGCTGCTCTGGGGCCTGTGGGAGCGCAGCAGGCTGGAGCGTCCCCTCGTCGAGCAGTCCCGCGGCTCGGGTCTCGCGGCGGACGAGGCGAACCGCACGCTGGACGCCGTCGTCGCCCTGTTCGCAGCGGCACGCCGGGCTGTCGAACGATCGCCGGGGGACACGCCCGCACACTTCCTCGAGCAGCTCACGGAATCGGACCTCCCGGAGGACACTCTCGCCCCGCGCGCCGCGGGATCGGCCGTCGTCATCACGACGCCCGTCGGCACGGTCGACCGGGACTTCGACACGGTGGTCGTGTGCGGACTCCAGGAGCACGGCTGGCCCAACATGAGGCAGCGGGGCACGCTGCTCTCGAGCGGATCGCTCGCCGATGCGGCCGCGGGCATGGACCCGACGCCCTCGGATGCTCGCGCGCTGGTACTGCACGACGAGCTGCGCCTGCTCGCGCGGACGGTCTCCCGCGCTCGCGAGCGACTCGTCGTCAGCGCCGTCGCGGGCGAGGACTCGTCGCCGAGTCCGTTCCTCCCGCTCTTCCCGCCTCCGACCGATGGGCTCGTCGAACGGCACCCGCTGTCCCTGCGCGGGCTCGCCGCGAGGCTGCGGCGCGACCTCACCGTGGCGCTCGAGCGCGGGGAGCACGCTGTGGCGGAGCGCGCGGCGATCTCGCTCGCGCGCCTCGCCGAGGAAGGCGTCGACGGCGCCTCCCCGGAGGAGTGGTCCGGGCTGCTCGCGGCCTCGACGGATGCGCCGCTCGTCGGTGCGGAGGAGACGGTGCGCGTGTCTCCCTCGCGGGTCCACGCGTTCCGCACGTGCGGTCTGAACTGGCTCATCGACGAGCTGGGCGGGTCCACATCGAGCGTCGCCTCGGGTCTCGGGACGATCCTGCACGAGGTGGCGGAAGCGGTGGAGACGCCGGACGCCGAGGAGATCTGGCGTGCGATGCGTGCGCGCTGGAGCGAGCTGCCCTTCGAGGCGGAGTGGCAGTCGCGCCTCGAGGAGATCCGGGCGAAGGACCTCGCCCGTCGCCTCGGCGAGTACGTCGCGGCGTTCGAGGCGCGGGGAGGAACCGTCATCGGCAAGGAGCTCGCCTTCGAGCTCCCGATCCCGCTCGCGGAGCACCGCACGGCAGACGAATCGGCGGGGCTCGACCTACCCGGCGCGGGCGGCGAGCGACGCCACGACGCGCCGGCCCTGGCCGTCCTCCGCGGCACGATCGACCGCGTCGAGCTCCTGAGCGACGGCAGCATCGACATCGTCGACGTGAAGACGGGCAAGAACGAGGCCAAGACCGATCGCGGCGTCGTGGATAATCCGCAGCTCGGGGCGTACCAGCTCGCCTTCCACGAGGGCGTCGTCCCTGGCGCCGACGGTCGGCAGGGAGCCGGCGCCAAGCTCGTCGTCCTGGCCGGCACGGCGAAGACGAAGCCGTTCTACGAGCCGCGGCAGGCTCCGTTCTCGGAGGAGGAGGCCGCCGGATTCCGCGCCGGCATCGCGCACACGGCCCTGGAGATGTCCGGCGCGGAGTTCCTCGCCCATGTCTCGTCGCACTGCAGCGATCCGTTCTCCTTCGGTCGGTGCCGCGTCCACGTCATCGGGCCGGTCACCTCATGACGGCGATCGGTCCCCGGCGCACGGCGGCGGCCATCGCCGACGTGCTCGGACTCCCGTCGCCCACGGCCGAACAGGTCGGCGTCATCGAGTCCCCGTCGTCTCCCTCCATCGTCGTCGCCGGTGCGGGCAGCGGGAAGACCGAGACGATGGCGAACCGCGCGGTGTGGCTCGTCGCCAACGGCGAGGCGGCCCCGGCGGAGATCCTCGGTCTGACGTTCACACGCAAGGCCGCCGGGGAACTCGCGGAGCGGGTGCAACGCCGCCTGCAGGACGGCCGCGCCGCCGGCATCCTCGACACCGACGCTGACGACGTCTTCGATCGTCCAACGGTCTCGACCTACAACTCCTTCGCCGACGGGCTGTTCCGGGAGAACGCCCTCCTGGTCGGCCGTGACCCCGAATCGGCCCTCCTGAGCGATGCGGCCGCGTGGCGCCTGGCCCGACGCGTGGTCGTGGAGCACGGCGACGACCGGTTGGTCGGAATCGGCAAGTCGATCGACAAGGTCACGGAGGCCGTCGTGAGCCTGTCGCGCGCGCTCGCCGACAACATCGCGCGCGGCGACGACGTCCGCCGACTCGTCGAGCAGTTCGCGACGCTCGCCGACCTCCCGTTCGGCGGGTCGAAGCGCACTCCCTACGCCCAGGTCGTCGAGGCGGTCGACACGGTCTCGGCCCTCGGCCCGCTCACGGACCTCGCCGAGCGCTTCGCCGAGGAGAAACGGCGTCGTGGGCTCGTGGAGTTCTCCGACCAGGTGGCGCTGGCGCTCGCGGCGTGCGAACGGGACCCGTCCATCGTCACGGCGATGCGCACTCGCTACCGCGCGGTCATCCTCGACGAGTACCAGGACACGTCCGTCGTGCAGACACGACTGCTGTCCCTGCTGTTCGCCGACCACTCGGTCATGGCGGTCGGCGACCCGCACCAGTCGATCTACGGCTGGCGCGGCGCGAGCGCCGACAACCTCTCCCGCTTCGGCACCGACTTCGCGCGCGCCACGCCCGTCGAGACCTACACGCTGTCGACGAGTTGGCGCAACGACACGGCGATCCTCGACGCCGCCAACGCGCTCGTCGAGCCGCTCAGGGGCGGCAACGGCATGCCCGTCCCCGAGCTGGTCGCGCGCCCGGGCGTGGGAACGGGTGCGCTCACCGTCGCCTACGCGGAGGACATCGAGGAGGAAGCACGGCGGGTCGCCGAGTGGATGGCCGCGGTGGTCGCCACCGGACGGGGCGCCGACGCGCCCCCGACGGCCGCGATCCTCTTCCGCGTCCGGCGTCACATGGATCTGTTCGCTCGCGCGCTCGGGGATCGGGGAGTGCCCCACCGGATCCTCGGACTCGGGGGGCTGCTCTCGTCTCCCGAGATCACCGATCTCGTGTCCGCTCTGCGCGTCTGCCATGACCCGTCGGCGGGTTCGGCGCTCATCCGCGTGCTGTCCGGACCGCGCTGGCGCATCGGCGTCCGCGACCTCCGCGAGCTCCGCGGACTCGCGACGTGGCTCGAGCGGCGCGACGTCCGATCGTCCCGACTGAGCGACGAGGTCATCGAACGGATCCGCTCGTCCGTCGCGGCCGATGGGACCGTGTCGATCGTCGACGCCCTCGACGCGCTCAGGGACATGCCGGACACCCACGTCGCGGTCGCGGGATTCAGCGCGGACGGCCTTCCTCGGC
>CAKTZW010000142.1 GCA_934636065.1 uncultured Labedella sp. | reverse complement strand
CCACATGGAGACATTCGACGTCGCCGTCGTCGGACTCGGCGCACTCGGCAGCAGCGCCGCGTACCATCTCGCGCGGAAGGGGGTGAGCGTCGTCGGATTCGAGCAGTTCGACCTGGGTCACGTGCGTGGCGCCTCCCACGACACCTCCCGGATCGTCCGCACGTCGTACGGAGCACCCGAGTACGTCAGGCTCGCGCAGTCGGCGTATCGCGACTGGGCCGAGCTCGAACGGGTGACGGGCGAACGGCTGCTCGACATCACCGGCGGTCTCGTCTTCTTCCCGGACGACGGTCCGCACTCGATCGACGACTTCGTCGAGAGCCTGACGGCGACCGGTGTCCCGTTCGAGATGCTCGACCACGAGGCGGTGCACGCCCGCTTCCCCCAGTTCACCGTTCCCGCGAACGTGCGGGCCATCTACACCGCCGACTCCGGCATCGCCCACGCCGCGCGGACGGTCGCGACCCTGCAGATGCACGCCCGCGTCGCCGGCGCCGAGCTGCGTGACCGCACCACCGTCGAGCGGATCGTCCCGGAGCCGGGCGGCGTCGTCGTGCACACGTCGGCGGGCGACGTGCGGGTGCGCAAGGTCGTGCTCGCCGCGGACGCCTGGACGAATTGCCTCCTCGAACCGCTCGGCGCCGCCATCCCCCTCACCGTCATGCAGGAACAGGTCTCCTACTTCACGCCCGCCGATCCCGCCGCCTTCGATCGGGGACGCTTCCCGGTCTGGATCTGGGAGGACGTGCAGTGCTACTACGGCTTCCCGACGTACGGCGAGCCGACGATCAAGGCGGCCCGCGACGTCTCCGACAACGTCATGGCTCCGGCCGACCGCTCCTTCGTTCCCTCGGAGGCGCTCGTCGAGCAGCTGAGGAGCTTCATGGCGGGAACGATCCCGGGCAGCGGCGAGGTGCTGCGCACGGTGACCTGCCAGTACGCACTCACGGAGAACCGGCGATTCGTGATCGGCCCCCTCGACGACCACCCCGACGTCATCGTCGCGCTCGGCGCCGGTCACGCGTTCAAGTTCACCCCGACCATCGGTCGCGTGCTCGCGGAGCTCGCGGTCGAGGGCGGCACGTCGGAGGACATCGCCCGGTTCAGCGTCACGGCGCCCGTCGACGGCGCGGTGCCGTTCCCGGTCGGCTGACGCAGCGAGCGGACCGCTCCTCCCCGCGCACCGGGGTCACGCGGGCTCGATCGGTTGACGGAGGATCGTCCGGAGCGTCGCCGGCGCCGCGCGCCGGGCGTCGCTCAGGTAGATCTCGTGGTGCCGTCCGCGTGGTCGCCGGCCGTGCTCGGGCAGGAACCGATCGTGCAGCTCGGCGAGGACCTCCCCCTCAGCGTCGTACGGTCCGATGTGGAGGGTCTGGACGCAGGTCCCCTCGTCGAGGGCGTCGAGCCGCACCTCGTCGATGCGGGCGGGCGCCTTCTTCCGCCGGACGTCGTCGATCGCCGTCTCGACGATCTCCGCGGTGACCGGCTCCGGCACGAGGATCATCACCGTCCAGCTCCACAGCGCCTTGTCGCGACGGGTCGTGAACACCGCGGGATCGTCCGCCCACCAGAGCGCCTCGAGCGGCATGACGACGTGATCGAGCCCCAGCTCGCGCCTCGCGGCGAACTTCACGGCGTAGGCGACCGGATAGACGGCCGTGAGCGCGTCGGCGTACAGCGGCGACGTGTTCGGGTCCCCGTGGCCGTCGACCATGAGATAGCGGCGCGGCGGCACCTCGACGACGTCGAATCGGCCGCTCGTCGCGGAGTAGTCGGGCAGCTCCTTCTTGAGGTCGACGGCCATCCGGGTCACCGTTTCCTCGCCGCGTGAGTCTCGAGCGTCATGCCCACACCATGCCACGCGCCACAGAACCCGGCAATGCACCGGACCCCACTTCCGCGTGGGAGCTCAGTCGGACAGTTCCGATCGCAGCCAGCCCGCGATGCGATCGCGCAGCGCATCGTCGAGGATGGCGAGGGCGTGGTCGCTCCCCTCGACCGGCACGTACGTGACCGGCACCCCGACCGCCTCCAGGCGGGCGACGAAGTCCTCCGCCTGCTCGATCGGGATGAGCTCGTCCGTCGAGTGGGCGATGAAGAACGGCGGATCGCTCGCGTCGACAGCGAGATTGGGCGACGCCTCGCGCGCGATCGCGCACGCCTCGTAGGAGTCGCAGCCGAGATAGTCCAGCTGCACCCGTTGGAAATCGACGTCGAGGTCGCCGAGCGCGATGCCCTCGCGGGTCAGATCGATCGGCGCGCTCAGCTCGACGACGGCGTCGATCCGCATCCCCCTGTTCGTCGTCCCCTCCCCGCTCGTGCCGAGGAGCGAGACGAGGTTTCCGCCGGCCGAGTCGCCGAACGCACCGAGCCGGCTCGGATCGTGGCCGAACCGCTCGACCTGCGCGTCCTCCCTGATCCATGCGGTCGCTGTCCGGAGGTCCTCCGCCGCCGCCGGGAACGGGTGCTCCGGCGCGAGTCTGTAGTTCGGCTGGAACACCACGAACCCCTCGCTCGCGAGCCACGAGCACACCTCGCGCCACGGCCGGTACGCCTTGTCGCCCTTCTGCCAGCCGCCGCCGTGCACCGAGAGGATCGCGGCTCTCCCGCCGGGACCGGCCGCCTTCGAGCCGCCGTCGACGGCGGAGACCGGATCGGACGGAAGGCAGACATCGAGGCGGATCCCATCCGGAGCGCCGAAGTCCACGTCCTCGATGACGCGCACCCCCGGATGCGCCGTCGACGGGGGCACCGGACCCACGGCGCGGGGCGGTGGCGAGGCGCACGCCGCGAGCGCCGTCAGCACCGCCAGGACCGCGGCGGCCCGAGGCCCCCGCGCGCGCAGCCCCTTCATCCGCGTGGGCCGTTCATCGGCACAGCCCGTTCATCCGCGTGCCCGTTCGTCCGCGCAGCCCGTTCATCCGCGTGGCCCGAGGTGCGGGGCGAGTCTCTCCTGGAGCACCGCCGTCAAGGTACGGGAGAAGGTCGCGGTCATGTGGTGCTCGTCCGAGTAGACGAGAGTCGAGCCGATGACGGCGGGGCACGATGTCACGTTGCAAACGTAGTCGGTGAGGTCGACGACGAGCCCGCCGCGCTCGTCGGCCACGTGCCGTTGCGCTTCCCGGATCGCCGGATTGAGCGCCTCCGAGCGCGGCAGCGCGCACTCGTCGGCCTCCTCCAGGTGGGACGACAGGCAGAGGACGGGTGAGCTCGCGAACTCCGGCGTGTCGGCGAGCGTGACGATTCGGCTCGATGCGGGAAGCCGGTCGTAGAGCTTCGAGAGGCCGTCGATCCAGTCGTCGCGCTGCACCGACGGGTCCTTGCCCGGCGACGGGCCGAGGTGGTTGGCGAGGACGATGACGTCGGGCGGGTTCTCCCGGAACGTCGTCACCACGGCTTCCCGCCACCGCGAGCAGGACGCGTTCTTCGATGACGCCCAGGCGGCGGACGTCTCCTCGGTGCGGCATCCCGACTTCGTGTAGGTGTCGAGCCGGTACCCGAGCGCCGCCGCGGCGCCGTCGAGTGCCGGGAACCAGCGGCCGGCGTGCGAGTCGCCGAACAGCGCGATGGTGCGCGCGGCCTCTTGGTCGCCGAAGGAGCACGTCAGCACCGCCGACTCCCGCATGTTCTGCTGGCAGCCGTCCGTGTAGACGGCACCCGTGTCGGCGATGGCCGCGTCGAGAGCGGGCTGCAGATTCGCCGGGACGAAAGGCGTGCCGGGGGGGAGCTCCGCCGCGGGGCGCTCGGGCACCGTGTGCGGAGACGTGAGCGGGAGGCGTGCAGCGGCCGCGCTGCTGCCCACGAGGCCCGCGACGAGAACGAGAGTCGTCACGGTCGCGGCGGCGAGGGTGGTTCGGGTCGGCGCCCGCCAGTGACGGACGGGGTTCTCCACCAGCCGGTGGAGGAGCCAGGCGAGGGGGACGGACGCGGCCGCGAGGGCGAGCGAGATGGGCAGGGCGAGGGGCCGGTCGAGGCCGAGGTGCTCGTGGGCGAGGACCAGGATCGGCCAGTGCACGAGATAGAGGGAGTAGGAGATCGCGCCGAAGAACTGCAGGGGACGCAGCGCGAGGAGACGCGCCACTCCCTGGCGGTCCGCAGCGTCCGCCGACACGTCGGAGCCGCCCGCGGCGGTCGTGACGCCGCCCGCGATAATCACGAGGGCGGCACCGGCCACGGGGAGGAGCGCGAAGGCGCCGGGGTAGGCGAGTTCGGCGGTGTAGCCGACCGTCGCGCCGACGATGAGCGCGAGTCCCAGCCAGCCGACGGCCCGGGCGGCGACGACGGGCATGCGCGCGAGCACCGGTGCGAGGCCCGCGACGAGCGCGCCCACGCCGAATTCCCACGCCCGCGTGTGCGGGGAGAAGAAGGCGAGCGACTCGGCGTCCGCCGTCGTGAGCACGCTCGCCGTGACGGAGGCCACCGTCACGGCCGCGACGACGAGGAGCACGACGGTGCGCGACCGTCGGCCGATCGCGAAGGCGGCGAGGAGCAGCACCGGCCACACGATGTAGAACTGCTCCTCCACGCCGAGGGA
Organism: uncultured Labedella sp.; assembly: GCA_934636065.1. Lineage (GTDB taxonomy): Bacteria > Actinomycetota > Actinomycetes > Actinomycetales > Microbacteriaceae > Labedella. The sequence goes on along the minus strand of CAKTZW010000142.1, from coordinate 1,286 downwards.
CCAGAAGTGTTGGAAGGGCGAGGGCGCCGTTCCCGCCAGGTAGTCGGTCCGGCGCACCGCGAACAGGAGGTTCGGCACGTAGAGGGCCGACGCCACAGCGTCGTACACGATGTCGATGACGCGGAGCGGCGACACCACAACGAAGCTCACGAGGGCGGTGAGGACGATCGTGACGAGCGCGGCCGGGAGGATCCGTCGCGCCCGCGCCGCGTAGAACCGGGGCAGGTCGATGCGGCCCGTGCGATCGAGACCCTCGAGCAGGTGACCACTGATGAGGAAGCCGGAGATGACGAAGAACACGTCGACGCCGATGAAGCCGCCGCCGGTGAACGGAGCACCCGCGTGATCGAGCACGACGACCCCGACCGCGATCGCGCGCAGTCCCTGGATGTCGGAGCGGAACGGTCGGCGAGCCACCGGTGCAGGGACGCGCTCCGTCTCGTCTCGACGTTCCCTGATGCTCGTCATCCCACCATGGTGCACCCTGGACGGAAACGACGGGTGAACGGGCAATCGTCGGCGTCGCGCTGCGGGACGCCGACGGACGCTCTGCGGCGGTCAGCCGGTCGCGGCGACCCGCCGCTATCGTGTGAACATGACGCGAGACGGAGGGCGTGACGCGTGATCATCGACGTCCTCCTGAACGCCGCGATCATCGCCCTCGACGCCGTGCCGGTCTTCGCCGACCGACGTCGACGCGTCTTCGCCGATACTCTCGTCGCCACGGATCGGGGATTCGCGCTCGGCCTCGAGACCCGTCGGAAGACGCACTATCTCGCCATTCCGAGGGGCGGTCCCGCCGCAAGGGACGTCGACCGCTTCCGCCTCAGCCGCGCGGAGTACGACCGCTTCGCCGCCGATGTCGACGCGGCGACGACCTTCGCGGACGAGTGCCGAGCGCGACGCCACGACGGCCGCCTCATTGCTTTGCGCCGCCGCGAGCGGCGCGGCGAGGACCCGCCCCGCTGAGCACCGCACGGCGAGCACCGCACGGCGAGCACGGCACACCATCAGAAAAGCCCCGCCACGCGACGGCGTGAGCGGGGCTTTCAGTGGACCTAGGGGGATTCGAACCCCCGACCTCTTCATTGCGAACGAAGCGCGCTACCAACTGCGCCATAGGCCCGAGTGCCTTAAGACACTATCACGACCGGAGAGGGCGTTCGGACCGTCCCCGCGCCCGGCGCCTCCCTCCCGAGGGCGGCGAGCCGAGGGGTCAGCCGACCATCCGACGTCGGCGCAGCAGGTCGTTCGCGGCGATCTCCGACTCGTCGACGACCCCCATG
>CAKTZW010000141.1 GCA_934636065.1 uncultured Labedella sp. | reverse complement strand
ACCTACGGCCACGTGTCCGACGGCATGATCGCGTCGTCGCGAGAGCTCGGGCTCGGCGACGAGCACGACGGCATCCTCCGTCTCGTCGAGCTCGGACTCGGCGACGCGGCCGTCGGCTCGGACGCGATCGCGCTGCTCGGACTCGACGACGCCGCGGTCGAGATCAACGTCACGCCGGACCGGGGCTACGCCTTCTCCATCCGGGGAGTGGCCCGCGAATACGCCCACGCGACCGGGGTGCCGTTCGCCGACCCCGCTGACGCGTTCCCCCGGCCGGTCGCGCGCGAGGGCGGCTTCTCCGTCGCCATCGAGGACGACGCTCCCATCCGTGGCCGGGTCGGAGCGGACGTGTTCGTCGCGCGCACGGTCAGGGGCGTCGACGTCTCCCGTCCGACGCCGATCTGGATGTCCTCGCGACTGCGACTCGCAGGCATCCGGTCGATCTCGCTGCCCGTCGACATCACGAACTACGTCATGCTCGAGCTGGGGCAGCCGATCCACGGTTACGACCTCGCGGCCCTGCATGGCGGCATCGTCGTACGTCGTGCCCAGCCCGGTGAGCGGCTCACGACGCTCGACGGGCAGGACCGCGCCCTCGATCCCGAGGACCTCCTCATCACCGACGGTTCCGGGCCCATCGGGCTCGCCGGCGTCATGGGCGGCGCGAGCACCGAGATCGGTTCGACGACGACGGACGTCCTCATCGAGGCGGCGCGCTTCGATCCCGTCTCGATCGCCCGCACGGCCCGCCGGCACAAGCTGCCGAGCGAGGCGTCCAAGCGCTTCGAGCGCGGTGTCGACCCGAACGTCGCGTCGAACGCCGCCGACCGGGTGGCGCAGCTCCTCGTCGACCTCGCCGGCGGCCGCGTCGACGAGGAGACGAGCGTCATCGACGACGCCGGGCAGCCCGCGGCGATCGCGCTTCCCGATGGGTACGTCTCCCGGCTCGTGGGCTTCGAGGCCGGCCGGGAGGAATCGGTCGCCGCTCTCCGCGAGATCGGCTGCACGGTCGACGACGCCGGGGACGACCTCGTCGTGACGCCGCCGTCGTGGCGGCCGGACCTCACGGAGCGGGCGGACCTCGTCGAGGAGGTCGCGCGCATCCTCGGCTACGACCGGATCCCGGCCGTTCTCCCGGTCGCCCCGCCCGGTCGCGGACTCACGCCCTCGCAGATCGTCCGCCGACGGGTGTCCGACGCCCTCGCCGCCTGGGGTGGGACCGAGGTCGTCGCCTACCCGTTCGTGTCCGCGGAGCAGAACGCGCTGTTCGGCGCACCCGACGGCGATACGCCGGAGTCCGTCCGGGTGGCGAACCCGCTCGACGCGACCGTGCCGTTCCTGCGCACGTCCCTGCTGCCGGGGTTGCTCACGGTGGCGAGCCGCAACGCGTCTCGCGGGCTGACGGATCTCACGGTGTTCGAGGCTGGCACGGTGTTCCGGCCCGCTCGTGGTCGGTCGTACGGGCAGCGGGACCTGCCGTCGGCCGCCGCGCGACCGAGCGCGGAGGACCTGGCCAAGCTCCAGGACGGCATCCCGCCGCAGCCGCGTCACGTGGCGGTGCTCGCGCTCGGGAACCGGCTGCCCAAGCAGGCCGGCACCGGCGCGGTCCCGGCCGGGCTCGCCGACGTGCTGGCCGCCGTGCAGGTGATCGCCCTCGCGACCGGCGTGCACATCGAGGTGGCGCAGGGGCGTCACCACGCGTTCCACCCGGGTCGCACGGCGGTGCTGAGCGTCGGTCCGGCCACGGTGGGCTACGCCGGTGAGCTCCTGCCCGCCGTCACTCGCGACGCGGATCTTCCGCGGACCGTCGCCGTGCTCGAACTGGATCTCGACGCCGTGCTCGCCGCCGCACCCGAGACGATCGATGCGGCCCCGATCCGGTCGATGCCCGCGGCGACGCAGGACCTCTCCCTTGTCGTCGAGCAGCGCGTGTCGGCAGCGGCGGTGCTCGCGGCGGTCCGAGAGGGTGCCGGCGAGCTTCTCGAGGACATCCGACTCGTGGACGACTACCGCGGGCCGGGACTCGAGGAGGACACGAAGAGCCTCACCTTCGCGTTGCGTTTCCGCTCCGGCGATCACACCCTCACGGCGGCGGAGGCCAGCGAGGCGAAGCTCGCCGGCGCGGCGCTCGCGGGCAGCCGCTTCGGAGCGACCATCCGGGAGTAGTGCGTCTCGGACGAGAACGGCCCCGCGATCCTCGATGGATCGGCGGGGCCGTTCTCGCGCTCGTGGTGCTCGCGAGGTCTCGTCGCGCGGAGGGTCGCGTCGTGCGAGGGCTCCACATACGCCACGAGGGCGCCAGATAGACCTGGCGCCCTCGGACGGGTGTAGCCGTTTGGTTAGTCGCGGAAGGACTCGATGGAGGCGCCCAGGGAGATGAGGCGCTCCTGGAGCTGCTCGTAGCCGCGCGCGATGATGTCGACGTTGCGGAGCACGCTCGTGCCCTTCGCCGCGAGCATCGCGAGCAGGATGACGACGGCGGGACGGAGTGCCGGGGGGCAGCTGACCTCGGCGCCGGACCAGTGCGTCGGGCCCGTGATGTCGAGGCGGTGCGGGTCGCGCAGCTTGACGTTGGCGCCCAGCCGCGTGAGGTCCGTGAGGTGGATCGCGCGGCCTTCGTAGACCCAGTCGTGGATGAGGGTCTCGCCCGTCGCGCTCGCCGCGATGACGGCGAAGAACGGCAGGTTGTCGATGTTGAGCCCCGGGAACGGCATCGGGTGGATCTTGTCGATGGGCGCGCGCAGCTCCGAGGGGTGCACGGTGACGTCGACGAGTCGCGTGCGCTCGTTCATCGCGAGGTACTCGGGCGTGATCGTGTACGTCAGGCCCATCTCGCTGAGCGTCGCCAGCTCGATCTCCATGAACTCGATCGGGACGCGCGTGACCGTGATCTCCGAGTTCGTGACGATGCCGGCGGTCAGCAGGCTCATCGCCTCCACCGGGTCCTCACCGGGCCAGTAGTCGACGTCGGCCTCGATGTGCCGCTTGCCCGTGATGCGGAGCGTCGTGGAGCCGATGCCCTCGACCTCGATGCCGAGCAGCTGGAGGTAGAAGCACAGGTCCTGCACCATGTAGTTGGGGCTCGCGTTGCGGATGACGGTCACGCCTTCGCGCACGGCCGCAGCCATGATCGCGTTCTCGGTGACCGTGTCGCCGCGTTCCGTGAGGATGACGGTGATCTGATCGGACCCCTTCGCCGCGACGGTCGCGTGGTACCAGCCGGCGTTCGCCTCGACGTCGAGCCCGAAGGGCCGCAGCGCGATGAGGTGGGGCTCGACGGTGCGCGTGCCGAGATCGCAGCCCCCGGCGTACGGGAGGTCGAACTCGTCGAAGCGCCCGAGGAGCGGGCCGAGGAACATGAGGACGCTGCGAGTGCGGCGACCGGCCTCAGCGTCGATGGCGTCGAGATTGAGGCGTTCCGGCACCTTGATCTCGACGTCGTTCCCGTCCGCCGACCAGGTGACCTGGACGCCGAGGCTGCGGAGCACGTCGATGATGCGGTCCACCTCGACGATGCGCGCGACGCGGTGGAGGCGCGTGGTGCCGCGGTTCATGAGCGCGGCGCACAGGAGGGCGACCGCACCGTTCTTGCTCGACTTGACCTCGATGCTGCCGTGCAGCTTCGCGCCGCCCTGGACGCGGAGGTGCGAGTTCTTCCGGGTGTCCCCGAAGGTGACGATCTCGCTGTCGAGGGCGGTGCTGATCCGGCTCAGCAGGTCGAGGCTCATGTTCTGGCCGCCCTGTTCGATCCGGTTGATGGCGCTCTGGCTGGTGCCGACGCGCTCCGCGAGCTGGGACTGGGTGAGTCCCTTGCCCTGGCGGGCGCCGCGGATGAGGGCTCCGACTTCACGGAGCGGGGCTGCAGTTGTGGGAAGCGTATCTACATCTGTCACATCGGCCATCGTATCTCAGATGTGAGATTTTGGGATGCATTCGACGCCGCTCATGGGCGCGTCGCGTCCGTTTCGGCCCCATTCGGGGGACTCCCGTGGTGTCGCGGAGCCGGTCGGGGCTCCGACGTCGACGCCGCGTCATCGTCGTCGTGCGACTGGAAGAGCACCGCGTACACCGGTCCCGCGAGGAACCACACGACGACGATCGCTCCGATCCGTGCGACGACCGACCAGAGCGGCGCGTCCCACATGCGGTCGATCGAGCCGGGGAGGGGCGTGCCCGAGACCCACGCGAGCACGGCGATCCCGGTGCTCGCGATCACGGCCGCCAGCACGACGCGCAGCCATTCGCCCCACATGCGTCGCACGTGGGCCGGACCGCGCTTCGGGTGCGGTTGCGGTCGGGGTGCCCCGGCGAAGCGCCAGGCGAACCACGCGTCCGTCCGGCGGATGATCGGATGCCCGAACGCCACGGTGATCGCGAGGTACAGCGTCGCGAGCACGTGCGAGAAGTTCGGCTCGATCCCCGTCGACAGATCGACGGCCGTGAGCACCAGCAGGGCGACGTCCACGAGCGGGACCGCGAGCAGGAGCACCGTGCTGAGGCGGCGGGCGCGGAGGAGGTAGCGGGCGGCGAGGCCGCCGAGCAGCAGGATCCAGAACGCCGCCTCGGCGCTCAGGATCCACCAGACGAGGGGGCTTTCTCCGAAGAGGTCGATGAAGTCGTTCATCCCTCGAGCCTCGCCGGGCCGGTGAGACCTGCGCATCGGGGGAACCGCGGCATTCCCCCTGTGCTCGTCTCAGCGGAACTGCGTAGGGCGACTCCGCCGGCCGGCGGTCGCGGGCGGTGACACGTCCTGCTTGGATGGGGTGATGGCGAGCGGCACAGCGGCGAGGACGTGGGTCGCACGACACCGCTCCGCACTGCTCACGCTGTTCCTCACGGCGCTCGGCCTCGCGCTCGCCGGCTTCCGGTTGGGACCGTTCGACACCACGTCCTGGCTTGCCGGTGCGGCCTTCGTGCTCGGGCTCGGGGTGATCCACGCCGTGAGGGAGCGGGTGCCCCTCGCCGTGCTCGGGCTCGGTCTCGCGGTGGTCGCCCTGGAGATCGCGGTCCTCCGTTCGCTCTCCCTCGGCTCCCTCATCATCCTCGGCGACCTCGTCTACGTCGTCGGCCTGCGCGAGGACGGTCGGTGGCTCGACATCGCGGCGATCGTCGTCGGGATCGGGTCGGCGGTCGGCCTCGCCGCGCTGGTCGCGGCCGACGGCGGTGACGGCCTCCTCGGGCTCATCGTCACGCTCGGCGTCGTCGCGTCGGGTTCGATGTGGTGGGGGCGCGAGGTCCGGAGGCCGCGCCTCGCGGCGGAGAGCGAGCGGGCGCGGGCCGATGCCATCCTCGAGGCGGCACGAGCGCGGGAGGCCGCGGCCGTCGCGGAGGAGAGACTGCGCGTCGCCCGTGACCTGCACGACGCCGTCGCGGGCAGCGTGTCCGCGATCGCCCTGCAGTCGACCGCGGCGCTCGCCGCGTCCGGCGCCACTCCGGACGAGCTGCGGCGGTCGCTCGGCGGGGAGACCAAGTACTCCGTGTCGAAGAACACGCTCGCGAAGCGTGCGGCGACCGATGCGGGCATCGAGGGCCTCGACGCGTTGTTCACCGGTCCTACCGCGCTCGACTTCATCAACGGCGACCCGGTCGAGGCGGCCAAGGGTCTTCGGGCCTTCGCCAAGGCCAACCCCGTCCTGGTCATCAAGGGCGGCGTGTTCGAGGGCAAGGCGATCTCGGCGGCCGACGTCAACAAGATCGCTGACCTCGAGTCGCGTGAGGTTCTGCTGGCCAAGCTGGCCGGCGCCATGAAGGGCAACCTGACCAAGGCGGCCGGCCTCTTCCAGGCCCCGCTGTCGCAGGTGGCGCGCCTCGCGGCCGCCCTGC
>CAKTZW010000140.1 GCA_934636065.1 uncultured Labedella sp. | reverse complement strand
ATCTTGCCCTCGGGCACGAGCACGGCCGCGGTGATCCCGGCGTGGGCGGCGTAGGCGGCGGCCGACGCCGACGTGTTGCCCGTCGACGCGCAGATGACGGCCTGAGCGCCGTGCTCGACGGCCTTCGAGATGGCCATCGTCATGCCACGGTCCTTGAACGAGCCCGTCGGGTTCATGCCCTCGAACTTGACGAAGACGCGCGCACCGGTGCGGGCGGAGAGCGCCGGCGCCGGAATGAGGGGCGTCCCGCCCTCTCCGAGGGTGACGATCGGCGTCGCGTCCGTCACATCGAGGCGGTCACGGTACTCGTGCAGGACTCCACGCCACTGCTTGGCCATCGTCAGGCTCCTTCGATTCTCAGGACACTACGCACGGACTCCACGGCGTCGGAGGCCGCGAGGGCGTCGACGGCGGCCGCGAGGGCCGCGTCGCGCGCGGTGTGGGTGCCGATCACCAGCGTAGCGGTGGCGCCATCGCCCTCCCCGCCCGCCGCCGTCCCCGCCGACTGCTGCAGCGTCTCGACGGAGACGCCGCGGCTCGCGAGGATGCCGGCGAGTTCGGCGAGCACCCCGGGCCGGTCCTCGACCTCGAGGCTGATGCGGTACCGGGTCTCGGCGACCCCGATCGGGTGGACCGCGAGGTCCGCGGCGACCGATTCGCCGACGCCGACCCCTCCGGCCAGGTGGCGGCGCGCGATCGAGACGATGTCGCCGAGCACGGCGGACGCCGTCTGCACTCCCCCGGCGCCCGCGCCGTAGAACATGAGGGGGCCGGCCGCCTCCGCCTCGACGAAGACAGCGTTGTTGCCGCCGTGCACGCTCGCGAGCGGGTGGTCGCGGCGCACGAGCGCCGGGTGCACGCGCGCCGAGACGCCCTCGAGCCCCGACTCGTCGGCGACGCGCTCGGCGATGGCGAGCAGCTTGATGACGTAGCCGGCCTCGCGCGCGGATTCGACGTCGTCGAGGGTGATCGACGAGATGCCCTCGCGGTGGACTACCGCGGCGGGCACCGTGGTGTGGAAGGCGAGGCCCGCGAGGATCGCGGCCTTCTGCGCGGCGTCGTAGCCCTCGACGTCGAGGGTCGGATCCGCCTCGAGGTAGCCGAGCTCGAGGGCCACCCGCTGGGCGTCCTCCATGGAGTCGCCGAAGCGGTCCATGCGATCGAGGATGTAGTTGGTGCTGCCGTTGACGATCGCGAGGATGCGTTCGACGTGGTCGCCCGCGAGGCTGTCGCGGAGCGGCCGGATGATGGGGATCGCGGCGGCGACGGCCGCCTCGTAGTAGACCTCGGCCCCGACCCGCGCCGCCGCCGCGAAGATCTCCGCGCCGTGCTCCGCGAGGAGCGCCTTGTTGCCCGTGACGACGTCGGCTCCCGAGCCGATCGCCGTGATGATGTGGCTCTTCGCCGGCTCGATGCCGCCGATCAGCTCGACGACGATGTCCGCGCCCCGGATGAGCGTCTCCGCGTCGGTCGTGTAGAGCTCGGCGGGCAGCTCCACCGAGCGGGGGGCGTTGACGTCCCGGACGGCGACGCCGACGAGGTCGAGGGGCACGCCGGCTCGGGCGGCGAGCTCGTCGTGGTGCTCGAGGAGCAGGCGCGCCACCTGTCCGCCGACGGTCCCGGCGCCGAGAAGGGCGACGCGGAGGCTTCGGGTGTCGGTCATGTGGCATCCAATCCGGCGTCTCGCGCCAACAGCTGGTCTTCGGTCTCCCCGCGGACGAGCACGCGGGCCCGGCCGTCCCGGACGGCGACGACAGCGGGTCTCGTCAGGAAGTTGTAGTTGCTCGCGAGCGAGAAGCAGTACGCGCCCGTCGCGGGGACGGCGGCCAGGTCCCCCGGGCGCACGTCTGCCGGCAGATAGTCGGCGTACACGACGATGTCGCCCGACTCGCAGTGCTTTCCGGCGACCCGCACGAGCTCCGGAGACGCGGCGGAGGCGCGATCGACGATGCGGACCGTGTAGTCGGCCCCGTAGAGCGACGGGCGGGCGTTGTCGCTCATGCCGCCGTCGACGCTCACGTAGCGCCGGATCGCCGTCTCCCCCGAGTCGGCGTGCCGGTCCGGGCCGCCGGCGGGCTCCGCCGCCGTCGCGCCCTCCGAGGCACCTTCGGCGCCCGCACCGTGACCGAGGTCGGGATCGGAGCCGGGCTCGACCGCGACGTCCTTCGTCGTCCCGACGGTGTAGAGGGTGACGCCCGCCGGGCCGATGATCGCCCGGCCCGGCTCGAACGCGAGTGCCGGAACGGGGATGCCCAGCTCAGCGCAGCGCGCGGCCACCGTCTCCGCGATGCCACGGGCGATCGCCTCGATCGGGGTCGGGTCGTCCGCGGAGGTGTACGCGATGCCGAATCCCCCTCCGAGGTTGAGGGACGGCACGGGGCCGTGGCGGAGCAGGCGGGCATGGACGGCCAGGAGTCGGTGCGCCGACTCGGAGAACCCGCCGGCGTCGAAGATCTGCGAGCCGATGTGGCAGTGCAGGCCGATGAAGTCGAGGGAGGCGTGGGAGCGGATCGCCGCGACGGCGTCCTCCGCCGCCGCCAGCGTGAGGCCGAACTTCTGGTCCTCATGGGCCGTGGCGAGGAAGTCGTGGGTCTGCGCGTGCACGCCGGAGTTGATCCGCAGGCGGACGCCCTGCCGCACGCCGCGCCGGGCGGCGGCCGCCGCGACGCGGTCGATCTCCTGCAGGCTGTCGAGCACGATCGTGCCGACGCCGTTCGTCACGGCCCGCTCGATCTCCGTCTTCGACTTGTTGTTGCCGTGGAAGCCGATGCGCTCGGGCGGCGCTCCCGCGGCGAGCGCCAGCGCGAGCTCTCCCCCGGAGCACACGTCGATGCCGAGTCCGGTGTCGAGCATCCAGCGCACGACGTCGGCCGAGAGGAAGGCCTTGCCCGCGTAGTAGCAGGTCGCGCTCGAGCCGATCGCGGTCATCGCGTCGTTCAGGGCGTTCGAGATGCGGGCGGCGTTATCCCGCGCCGTCCGCTCGTCGACGATGTAGAGCGGTGTGCCGAAGGAGGCCGCGAGGTCGGTCACCGCGACGCCGCCGATCTCGACGACCCCGTCGTCGCGCCGCGCCGCGCCCGTCGGCCACACGCCCGCCGTCAGGTCGTTCACGTCGGCCGGGAGTTCGAGCCAGTCCGGCGCGAGGGGATTCGGCGCGCCCGCGGAGACGGACGGCGGCTGATCTGGCGTCACGGGAGCCTCATGGTCCTGGAGGTGCTGGTCGATTCTGGTGGTGCCGACCGGTCATCGTGCCGGTCGGGCGTCGACGCGCGACGACTCCCGCTTGTGGGTGGGGTGTCGGCATCGGGGCCCTGGTGGAGACTCCCGAAAGTCTACCGACCGGCACATGCACCCCGATGCGGTTCCGCGGCGGACGGCGCTCAGCCGCAGCTGCCGTGCGATTCCAGCAGGGCGCCCGAGAGGACCACGTCCGACATGCTCAGGGTGAGGTCGGCGGCGTCCGGGGTGACCTCGAATCCGGTCAGTTGCGCGCCCTCCGGCAGGTAGTCCGCGACGCAGACCGTGACGGGGGTGTCGCCGACGAGGCGGTCGAGGGCGTCGCCGAGATCGACGGTCCCGAGGTCGGTGGTGACCTCTGCCGCGTCGGGGGTGAGGACGATCGACGTCCCGGCCGCCTGCGGGACGACGCTCAGCAGGTAGGAGAACTGCACGCCGAGGAACGCCGAGCTGTTCTCGTACGCGAGGGTGCCGTCGCCGAGCTGCAGCGTCGGGTCGCCGCCCGGCATGGTGACGAACGCGTTGAGCGCCGTCTCGTCCAGGGTCGCGGTCGCGTCGATGTGCCCGACGGGCTCCTTCACATCCGTCGGCACGTCCGTCAGCGTCACCTCGACGCCGGCGGGCACCCCGTCGATGACGGCGTCGTCGTCGCTCAGCACGACGCGTTCGAGCCTGCGCACGATGAGCTGCGCGATGACCCAGTCGCCCTCGATCGCGACGTCGATGTCCGCCTCGACGTTCTCCGGCAGCCGCTGCTCCACCTGGCCCTTCACGACGTCCTGCGCGATCGCCCGCGCGATCGAGTCGCCGGCGAACAGCGCGATGACACCGAGGACGAGCAGGGCGATCGCGACGAACAGGCCGATGGCCCAGCGGCGACCCCGGCTCGAGCTCTTCTCGACGGGGCGGGCGACGAAGAAGTCGTCGGTCATGTCACATCCGTTCGGGGGCCCATGTCACATCCGTTCGGGGGCGGAGACGCCGAGGAGGCCGAGACCGTTGCGGATCACCTGGCCCGTCGCGTCGTTCAGCCACAGTCGCGTGCGGTGCAGGTCGGAGATGGGCTCGTCGCCGAGCGGGAGCACGCGGCAGTTGTCGTACCAGCGGTGGTAGAGCCCGGCGACCTCCTCGAGGTACCGCGCGATGCGGTGCGGTTCCCGCAGCTCCGCCGCCTGGGCGACGATGCGCGGGAACTCCTGCAACGCCCCGAGCAGCGCTGACTCGGTCTCGTGCGCGAGCAACTCCGGAGCGAACGCCGAGCGGTCCACGCCGACCGTCGCGGCGTTGCGGTCGACCGCGCTCGTGCGGGCGTGGGCGTACTGCACGTAGAAGACGGGGTTGTCGTTGGAGCGCTTCGCGAGCAGGTCGAGGTCGATGTCGAGCGGTGAGTCGCTCGACGAGCGCACGAGCGCGTACCGGCCCGCGTCGACGCCGACCGCGTCGACGAGGTCGTCGAGGGTCACGATCGTGCCGGCGCGCTTCGACATCCGAATCGGCTCGCCGTCCTTCAGGAGGTTCACGAGCTGGCCGATGAGGATCTGCAGGTTCACGCCCGGAGTGTCTCCGAAGGCCTCGACCATCGCCATCATGCGGCCGACGTAACCGTGGTGGTCGGCGCCGAGCATGATGATGTTCTGTTCGAAACCGCGCTCGCGCTTGTTCAGGTAGTAGCCGAGGTCGCCGGAGATGTAGGCGGGTTCGCCGTTGCTGCGGATGATGACGCGGTCGCGGTCGTCGCCGAAGGTCGTGGTGCGCAGCCAGACGGCGCCGTCCTCCTCGAAGACGTGTCCGAGCGCGCGCAACCGCTCGATGGCGCGGCCGACGGCGCCCGACTCGTGCAGGTGGTCCTCGTGGAAGTACACGTCGAAGTCGACGCCGAAGCCGTGCAGCTTGCGCTTGATCTCCTCGAACATCAGCTCGGTTCCGTGGGAGCGGAAGACCTCCTGCTGCGCGTCGCGGTCGAGCGACGCGAGGTCGCCGTCGTAGTCGGCGACGACGCGCTCGGCGATCTCGCCGATGTACGCGCCGCCGTAGCCGTCCTCGGGGGTCGGCTCGCCGAGGTAGTGCGCGAGCAGGCTCCGCGCGAAGCGGTCGATCTGGGACCCGTGGTCGTTGAAGTAGTACTCGCGCGTGACGGACGCGCCCTCCGCCTGCAGGACCCGGGCGAGCGAGTCGCCGACGGCCGCCCAGCGCACCCCGCCCATGTGGATGGGGCCCGTCGGGTTGGCCGAGACGAATTCGAGGTTGATCGGGATGCCGGCGTAGAGGTCGCCGCCGCCGTAGTGGTCGCCCGCGTCGACGATCGTCCGCGCGAGCTGGCCGGCGGCGGACGCGGACAGGCGGATGTTGATGAAGCCCGGGCCGGCGACCTCCGCCGAGTCGATGCCCTCGACCCGAGCCAGGCCCTCGGCGAGCTCGGTCGCGAGCTCACGCGGGTTCGCGCCGAGCGGCTTCGCGAGCCGCATGGCGAGGTTCGACGTCCAGTCGCCGTGCTCCCGGTTCTTCGGACGCTCGATCGTGACCGATTCGCGCGCGATCGTCGCCGCCGACCCCGCCTGGCGTCGCTCGGCGAGCGGCAGGACGAGGTCGTACAG
>CAKTZW010000139.1 GCA_934636065.1 uncultured Labedella sp. | reverse complement strand
AGCTCGAGCAGTACGCCTGGATGGTGGGGGCGGAGAACCGCGTCGCCAAGCGCTCCAGCTGACGCGCGAACGCGAAAGCGGGCCCGGTGACCATACGGTCGCCGGGCCTGCTTCCGTGTTTCGGCTACTTCTTCGTGAGCGAGGACTCCTTGTGCGCGGCCTGCTTGCCGGACGTGTCGGATTCCACGATCCAGTAGGGGTCGTCGTCGGTGGGCTTGAACGTCTGTCCGTCGAACTCGAACTCGCTCACGCGCTTCCGCACGGCCTTCCCGTGCGTCGTGCCCTGCGAGGTGTTCCACGAGACCTTGTCGCCTGTCGAGATGCTCATGGGCCAACGGTACGGTCGTGATCGGCGCTCCGGCACCCCGTTGCACGCCGGAGAATCCGACCCTCGGACGGGGCTCCGCCGGACGACGTCCGGCGGGTTAGGGTGAAGGGCGCGGTCCTGGTCGGGCCGCGTCGACGTGCCGACGGTGGTCGACCGCCCGCCTTCCGGCGACGCGGTGATCCCGCCCGGGGGGAACGAGGGGACCAGCGATGACGGAGCACTCCCTGCTGCTCAGCTCGCCCCCGGACGACGTGGACGACGTCCACGCCTTCCTCGAGGAGGTGTGGACGTCCGACCCCACGGTGAGTCCGACCGACCGGATGGCGTTCGAGACCGCGATCATCGAGCTCGCGGCGAACGTCATCCAGCACGCCGACGCCGGCGATGGCGTGACCTGGCACCTCACCGTGTCGTGCACGTCGGACGACCTCACGGCGATCCTCTCCGACGGCGGTGTCCACGCCGACGTCGATCTCGCCGAGATGTCACTGCCCGACGAGATGTCGGAGAGCGGCCGTGGACTCACCTTCGTCCAGATGCTCGTCGACTCGCTCAGATACCGGCGCTCGGAACGCGGGAACGAATGGACCATCTCGAAGAAGCGCGCCGACGGAGACGCACCGTGACCCGGACGGCCGAGACGCCGCGTCCGCTCCGCAACCACACCGTCGTGGCGCTGGGTCGGTGGCTGCAGACGCCGTCGGCACTCCTGCGTCAGGCGCCCATCACCGCGATCTTCGTCATCGCGGCCGTCGCGAGCGCCACCGTCCCGAGCCTCGTGATCACGAGCGTGCCCGGTCTCGTCTCGGGCCTCGTCATCATCGCCCTCGCGACGGCCCTCGCCGCTCTCGTCTCGGCCCGACCCGAGTTCCACCGGTTCGCCAACCTCGTCCCGGCGCTCGACTTCATCGCCATCGGCGTCCTGCGCTTCGCGACGGGCGAGAGCCGCTCGATCTTCGTCTCCCTCGTGGTGCTGCCCGTCGTGTGGTTCGCCGTCGAGGCTGGTCGCCGTCACGTCGTCTACGCGTTCGTCGGCGTGTGCGTGGTCCTCCTGCTCCCCTTCATCCTCGGGGGCGACCGCGGCATCCTCATGAACGAACTCATCCGGAGCGCCTTCAGTGCTGTGTCGTTCGGCATCGCCGCCGCCATCATCAACGAGGTGTCGAAGCAGGCGCGGGTACGCCTCGAGATCGTGCGCGCCCGGGAGAGAGAGGCCTCGAACGAGCTCGCTACCGCGGCGGACGTGCAGCAGTCGTTGCTGCCGCCGCCCCTCGAGGCGTTGCCGGGATGGAGCATCGCCGGAGTGTGCGTGCCATCGCGCGCGATCGGCGGGGACTTCTTCGATTGGTACCGCACGAACGAGGGCCTCGCCTTCACGATCGGCGACGTCATGGGCAAGGGCGCGGGAGCGGGCATGATCGCCGCGACGGTCCGTGCCGTGGTGCGCAGCGCCCGGTCGATGATCGACCCGACGATCGCGCTCGAGCGCGCGTCCAACATGCTGGCGACGGAGCTCGGCGACGCGGTCGTCTTCGCGACGCTCTTCCACGCACGGCTCCGCGTGCACGACGCCGTCCTCCGCTACTCCGACGGCGGACACGGCCTCGGACTCCTCGTCCGCGCCGACGGCACCTGGGATCGGTTGACCTCGGACGGGCTGCCGGTCGGCATCGCCCTCGACGGCGGGTGGACGACGCGCGACGTCGCACTGGAGGACGGCGACATGGTCGTCGTGTTCAGCGACGGCGTCCTCGACCTCTACGACGACGCCCTCGAGGCGATCGCCGCCGTCGCCGCGCGCGCTCGTGCAGCCGGTGACCCCCAGGCCCTCGTCGACGACCTCGCCGCGGTGGCGCGCACTCGGCACCTGCCCGACGACGTGACCGTCGTCGCCGTGCGGCGGGAGCGAGCGTCCGTCGACGTCGAACCGGTCGGCGAGCTGGGCTCGCGCGTCACGCGCTGACGGGTCGTCCGGTTTCGTCCGTCTGCTCGGTGACGAGCTGCACGTAGGCGACGATCGCCTCGAAGTCGAGCGAGTCGCTGTCGACCCCGCCATCACCGGAGAGGTCTCCGCCGAGCATCCGTCCCTCGGTCATGCCGTTCGACAGCGCGATGAGGGTGCGCGAGATGAGTCGCACATCGCCGACGAACCGCAGTCCGGCGCCGAGCGTGATCGTCTCGAGCATGTCGCCGACGCGTTCGTTGAGTCGGCGGGAGAAGTGGAGGAAGCGCTTCGCGACATCGCCGTTGCGCATCGCGAGCAGGCGGTATTCGGCGACGATGCGGTGCCAATTGGCCTCGCCGCCGACGAACTGGATCATCGTCCGGACGATCTCGGCGACCACGTCGTCGCCGTCCGGAGCGGTCACGGGCAGCACCTCCCGCGCGAGGTCGGTGGCCTGCGCGAGGGTCCTGTCGACCTCGCGGTCGGCGAGCGCGAAGAACAGCTCCTCCTTCGAGTCGAAGTTGGAGTAGAACGCCCCGCGGGAGAACCCGGCGCGTTCGCAGATGGCCTCCACCGAGGCGGCGTGAACCCCCACCTCGGCGAAGACGTCGAAAGCCGCATCCATGAGGCGCTCGCGCGTACGGCGACGGCGGTCGGAGTCGACGGCCGGAGACGAGGAATCGACGTCTGAAGACATCTGAGCCTTTCCTGAGTGGGATTGCGATACACCAGTGTATCGAATACATTCGTGTATCGGATACGCCGGTGTATCGATTCTTCCCGCCCCTTCCTCAGGAGACCGCGTGTCCTCACTGTTGTACTCGCTCGGACGCTGGGCGTTCCGCATGCGCAAGACCGTCGTCGCGATCTGGATCATCATCCTCGCGCTCGCCGGCGGCTCCGCTCTCCTCTTCCAGCAGGGCACGGAGACGAGCTTCTCGATCCCGGGCACGGAGTCGCAGGAGGCCCTCGACAGCCTCAGCGCGACCTTCCCGCAGGTGAGTGGGGCGACCGCGCAGATCGTCGTCGTCGCGCCCGACGGGAAGACCGTCGAGGACGACGAGGTGACGGGCGCGATCGAGGACGCCGTGAGCGAGATCGACGACCTCCCGGACGTCGACTCGGCCGTCTCCCCCTTCAGCGAGGACGTCGACGGCGCGATCTCCGACGACGAGCAGGCCGCGATCATCCGCTCGCAGGCCATCACCGCGGCCTCCTGCCCTGCGGTGTCGAACATCACGCCGAACACGGACATCGCCGAGACGCTCTCCGACGACCTGCCGGAGGGGGCGCAGGCCGCGCTCGGCGGGGAGCTCTACAGCACCGCCATCCCCGCGCTCAGCCTCGTCGAGCTCGTCGGTGTCGCCGTTGCGCTCGTCGTGCTCATCATTACATTCGGCTCCTTCCTCGCCGCGGGCATGCCCCTGCTGACGGCCATCCTGGGCGTGGGCATCACGATGGCCCTGATCTTCCTCTCGACCGCGTTCGCCGACATCTCGTCGACGACGCCGATGCTCGCGCTCATGCTCGGCCTCGCCGTCGGCATCGACTATGCCCTCTTCATCATCTCGAGGCACCAGGACCAGTTGAAACGGGGCATGGACCCCGAAGAGTCGACGGCGCAGTCCGTCGCGACCGCGGGATCCGCCGTCATCTTCGCGGGCCTCACCGTCATCATCGCGCTCGTGGGCCTCGCCGTCGCCAACATCCCGTTCCTCACGGTCATGGGCGTCGCCGCTGCCGTCGGCGTGGGCATCGGCGTCGTCATCTCCCTCACCCTCATCCCGGCCCTCCTCGGGTTCGCCGGCAAGCGCATCGTCGCGAAGAAGTACCGCTCGATCTCGAACGACAGCCTCGCCCACTCGAGCTCCACGGACGAGCCGGCCTCCGGCAATCGCTTCTTCCGCGGCTGGGTGCGCGGAGCCACGCGTTGGCCGATCGTCACGATCCTCGTCGTCGTCGGCGCGGTCACGCTCCTCGCGCTGCCGGCGACCGGTCTGCGGCTCGCCCTGCCCGACGCCGGCGCGCTCCCGGAGGACGACCCCGCCCGAGTGAGCTACGACCTCGCGTCCGAGCACTTCGGTGAGGGCTTCAACGGCCCGCTCATCGTCACGGGCACGATCGTCGAGAGCACCGATCCGCTCGGACTCATGGACGACCTCAAGTCGGAGCTCGAGGACCTCGACGGCGTCGCTGCCGTGCCACTCGCGACGCCGAACATGACGGCCGACACGGGCATCATCCAGGTCGTGCCCGAGGGCGCGCCCGACAGCGTCGAGACCAAGGCCCTGGTCGCGGAGATCCGCGACATGCACGACTACTTCCTCGACGAGTACGACGTCGACCTCTCCGTCACGGGCTTCACGGCCGTCGGCATCGACATCTCCGACCTGCTCGGCCGCGCGCTGCTGCCGTTCGGCATCCTCGTCGTCGGTCTCTCGCTCGTCCTGCTCACGATGGTGTTCCGCTCGATCTGGGTCCCTGTCACGGCGGCGCTCGGGTACCTGCTGTCGGTGCTCGCGTCGTTCGGCGTCGTCGCCCTCGTGTTCGAGAACGGTGTGGGGGCCGACCTGCTCCACGTCGCGAACACGGGGCCCGTCATCAGCTTCATGCCGATCATCCTCATGGGTGTCCTGTTCGGTCTCGCGATGGACTACGAGGTCTTCCTCGTCGCCCGCATGCGCGAGGACTACGTGCACTCGGGAGACGCCCGGCGCTCGATCGAGACGGGTTTCCTCGGCTCCGCGAAGGTCGTCACGGCTGCGGCGGTCATCATGTTCGCGGTGTTCGCGGCCTTCGTGCCCGAGGGCGACACGAACATCAAGCCGATCGCGCTCGGCCTCGCGACGGGTGTGTTCATCGACGCGTTCGTCGTGCGCATGACGCTCATCCCCGCGATCCTCGCACTGCTCGGCGACCGCGCGTGGTGGATCCCGAAGCGCCTCGACCGCGCGCTCCCCCACTTCGACGTCGAGGGCGAGGGCCTGGCGCACCAGGTCGGGCTGGCCGGTTGGCCCACCGAGGACGACCCGCACGTCGTCTACGCGGGGCTGCAGCTCGGCGGCACGCCGGTGGCGCTGGCCGCGATGCCGCGCGAGCTGGTCGTCGTCGACGGCCCGCCGCACGCCGGCAAGACCGCCCTGCTGCTCACCCTCGGCGGCCGGATGCGCCTGGTCTCCGGTCAGGTCAAGGTGGCCGGTCTGGTGCTGCCCGAGCAGGCCGCGGCGGTCCGACGGGTGGTCGGCCACGTCGACTGCGCCGAGACGCCCGGGCTGCGTCAGGTGCTGGCCACCGTGCTGCGCGCCCGGCCCGCCCTCGTGCTCGTCGACCACGCCGACCTGGTCACCGACCTCGACGACCGGGCCGCGCTGGCCAGCCTGCTCGACGACCTCGCCGTGGGCAGCAGCGAGACCGCCGTGGTCCTCGCCGTCCGCGACCGGGACCGGATCGCCGACCTGCTGCCGGCCCACTACTCCGCCCTGACCCTCGGCCGCCCCGCCGCGCTGGCGTCGGATCAGCTCGGCGATGGCGTAGACCTCGGCCGCCGAGAACGCCACGATGGC
>CAKTZW010000138.1 GCA_934636065.1 uncultured Labedella sp. | reverse complement strand
CCTCATCCAGGCCGGCGACGGGAGCGTCCGCATCCTGCGCGCAGGGGACACCGTCTGGTGCCCGCCGGGTGAGCGGCACTGGCACGGTGCCGCCCCCGACTCGTTCATGACCCATACCGCGATCTCACTCGGCACGACCGTGTGGGCGGAACCCGTGGACGACGCCGACTACGCGGCGCCCGCGATCGAACCCGGTGCGGCGGAACCCTCCGCCGCGCCCGAGCCCGAGGAGGCACAACCGTGACGACCGAAGGAACCCACGCCGAGTCGTACGAGCGCGGCATCGAGATGCGCAAGGCCGTGCTCGGCGCGGCGCACGTCGAGAAGTCGCTCGAGAACGTTTCCGACTTCGCGCGCCCCATCCAGGAGCTCGTGACGGAGTACTGCTGGGGCGAGGTGTGGACGCGCCCCGGGCTCGACCGCAAGACGCGGAGCCTGCTCAACCTCGGCATGCTCACCGCACTGAACCGCTCCCACGAGCTCGCGGTGCACGTCCGCGGAGCTCTCACGAACGGCTGCACGGTGGAGGAGATCCAGGAGGCGCTGCTCCAGACGGCCATCTACGTCGGCGTCCCCGCGGCGCTCGAGTCCTTCCGGGTCGCGGAGAAGGTCATCGACGAGCACGCGAAGGCCACGGAATGAGCCCGTCGACAGGCTCAGGGACCGATCCGTCGACAGGCTCGGGGATCGCCGAGGGCACGGTCGCGTTCGTCGGACTCGGCAACATGGGAACGCCCATGTCCGCTCGGCTCCTCGCCGCCGGATACGCGGTCCGGGGGTTCGATCTGAGCGAGGCGGCCCGCGAGCGGCTCGCGGAGGCGGGCGGCACTCCCGCAGCATCCGCCGCCGAGGCTGCGAGAGACGCCGACCTCACCGTGCTCATGCTGCCGAACTCGGCGATCGTGACCTCGGTGGTCGATGAGCTCCTCACGGCGGGAGCGCTCGCCGATGGCGCCCTCGTCGTCGACATGAGCTCGTCGGAGCCGCTCGAGACGAGAGCGCTGTCGGAGCGGCTCGCCGCTGTGGGCGTGCGCCTCGTGGACGCCCCGGTGTCCGGGGGCGTGACGGGCGCGCAGGCCGGCACGCTGACGATCATGGTCGGCGGAGCGGAGGAGGACGTCGCCGAGGCGCGCGCGATCCTCGATCACCTCGGCCGCGTCGTGCCGACCGGCGCGATCGGCTCCGGCCACGCCGTGAAGGCCCTCAACAACCTCCTCTCCGCGACGCACCTCTGGGTCACGAGCGAGGCGATCGAGGCGGGGAAGCGGTTCGGCCTCGACCCCGAGGTGATGCTGTCGGTCTTCAACGGCTCGAGCGGTCGGAGCGGCTCGACGGAGAACAAGTGGCCGAACTTCATCCTCCCGGGCACGTTCGACTCCGGTTTCGGGTTGCGGCTCATGCTCAAGGACATGCGGATCGCCGCCGGTCTCGCGCGAGCGGTCGGCGCGCCGAGCGAGCTCGGTGAGGACGCCGTCGGCTTCTGGGCCACAGCGGCCGAGGAGCTCGACCCGAGCGCCGACCACACGCGCGTCGCCGAGTGGATCGCGCGGCGCGCCGCGCAGACCGCGACCTCGCTCCCGGAGGGGGGTCCGTCATGACCTGACGAGACGCCCTCACCGCCGACGCCCGCCGATACAGTGGAGCATGATGCTGGACAACTCTCTCGCGGAATCGTGGAGCGCCCCGCTCCTCGGCCGGACGGCCGCGCCCGTGCGGGAGCAGGTCATCGCGGCGCTGCGCCAGGCGATCCTCGACTTCCAGTTGAAGCCGGGCCAACGACTCGTCGAGCGCGAGCTCATCGAGAGCATGGGGGTGTCGCGCACGACGGTGCGCGAGGCGCTCAGCGTTCTCACGAGCGAGGGCCTCGTGACGGTGGTGCCGCAGCGCGGCGCCCACGTCTCGGCCCCGTCGCTCGACGACGCCGAGGACCTGTACGACGTCCGCGCCTCCCTGGAGTCGCTCGTCGTGCGCCGCTTCGTCGAGCGGGCGTCGGACGAGCAGGTGGCTCGCCTCGGCGGAGCGGTCGACGGCATGGCGCATCTGCTCGAGCGTGAGTCGCCCACCGGTACCGACGACACCCACTCCGCCACGGAGATCCGGGAGTTCCTGGCCGCGAAGGACGCGTTCTACGACGTCCTGGTCGAGGGAGCGCAGTCCGCGTCTCTCACGCAGCTGCTCGAGTCGATCCAGGCGCGGGTACGCGTGCTGCGTGTCACCTCGCTCGCGACGCCCGACCGCCTCCCCGCCGTCGTCACCGAGATGCGGGAGATCGTGACGGCGATCGCCGCACGTAACCCCGATCGGGCCGCCCGCCTCCTCACCGAACACATCCAGACGGCGGCGCGCCTGGCCCTCCGCACCCTCCGCGACAACGCCTGACCGCGCGCACCGTACGACCCCCGCACCCCGCCCCCCGCACGATTACCGCGGCCAGGTCGTCACTTTCAGCGCTTTGCGTCGCGTACAGGCGACGCAATCCGCCCAGAACGCCTACTTCGCCCACTGAACAGCCCGGAACAGGAGCACATCATGACCGACCTCACCCCCCGCCAGCAGGAGATCAAGGACGCGTTCGTCGAGCAGCGCGGCACGTGGAGCCCCCTCTGGGAGAGCATCCTCCGCCTCGATCCCGAGTTCCTTCTTTCCTACCTCGACTTCTCGATGGTGCCGTGGAAGAAGAACCACCTCGACGCGAAGACGAAGGAGCTCATGTACATCGCGGTCGACGCCGCCGCGACCCACCTCTATCAGCCGGGCATCCGCCAGCACATCAAGGCGGCGCTCGATGTCGGCGCGACGCCGCAGGAGATCATGGAGGTCATCGAGCTGACGTCAACGCTCGGCATCCACGCCATGAACATCGGTGTTCCGCTGCTCGTGAAGGTGCTCGAGGAGAAGGGGCTGCGCACCGGTCCTGCCCCGCTCGACGAGAACCAGGAGCGGGTCAAGGCGGAGTTCACGGAGAACCGCGGCTACTGGCACTCCTTCTGGGACGAGATGCTCGAGCTCGACCCGGAGCTCTTCGAGGCGTACACGAACTTCTCCTCGGTGCCCTGGAAGACGGGCACGCTCGAGCCGAAGGTGCGCGAGTTCGTCTACATCGCGTTCGACGCGGCGGCGACGCACCTCTACGTCCCGGGCCTCAAGCTCCACTACGAGAACGCGCTCGGCTACGGCGCGACCGTCGGCGAGCTGCTCGAGGTGCTCGAGATCGCGAGCGTCATCGGCATCCACGCGGCGACGACCGCGGTCCCGATCCTCGCGGAGGAGATCGAGGCGCGCGGCGACACGATCTGACCCGTCCCCTGCCGCTCTGCGGTCCCTCTCGCCCGGGCCGCCGCCCGTCGCCGCGGTCAGCGACCGCGGCGGATCAGGGCATCGACGGCGAATCGACCGGGTCCGGTGAAGACGAGCGCCGACGATGCGACCGCGAGAGTGAGGACGAACTCGTACCCGCCCTCTGCGGCGAAGAAACCGGCGGCGAGGTGGACGAGCACCATCGCGACGATCATGTCGACGGCGAGGATGGCGGCGACGATTCGCGTTCCCAGCCCGAGCGCCAGGAGGAGCCCTCCGGCGACCTCGAGCACCGCGACGGCGATGGCGGTGATCTCGGGGAACGGGACACCCATTCCGGAAAAGCCCTGCTGCGTCGCCGGAATGCCGTTGATCCACAGCTTCTGCGCGCCGTGGGCGACGAAGACCACGGCCAGGACGAGGCGCAGAAGCAGCAGCCCGAGGGAGACGTCGCTCGGGATGCGGACGCGTCGTGCGGTGCCGGCCGCCGTCAGCGGTCGGACATCGTGCCCGTCCTGATCGGTCGCCGTACTGGTGCTGGTGCTGGTGCCGGTCGAGGAAGACGTCATGGCTGGTTCCTTTCGTCGGGATGGTCGAGGGCGCGCTCTGTCGCGCGGACCGAACTTCAGTCGACCGGCTCCGGCCGGAGGTGTCCCTCCGTTCCCGTCGTTGCCAGAGGTCTGCCAGGCCGCACATAGCGCGGCGATAGATGGGAGACCGCAGCGCAGGAGTCGTGCCCGCGGGGGTGGCATTCGCTCCGCTACTGGATCGCCGCGGTCTCCTCAACCGCCGCTGACGCGAGACCCCTCGTCGCTCACTCGGCGAGGGACGGGGACGTGGCGAGGATCTGCACATCCCAGACGTCGTCGGTGTCGTACCCCACGACGATGTGTGCGCCTGCGACGTCCAAATTGTCCTGGTACTCCTGGGTGGCCACGGGGTCTCCGAGCACGGCGCGCACCTCCGTCTTGTACGCGGTGGAGAAGTCGATGCCGTCGATGAGGCCATCCAGCAGGGGGTAGGGGACGAAGCCGTCCTGGGCGACGAGGGTCAGCAGGACGGCGGAGACGACCGCGCGCTCGAGGATGATGGTCACGCCCGCCTCGCGGTACTCCAGGTACACACGTCGGAGCCCGTTCGCGCGGATGCGTTTCACCGGACCCGGCAGGGAAGCCAGGATGGCGGCAGCCGGTGCATCCTTCTCCGCGTGACCCAACGCGGCGATGTAGTAGGCGATCTCACCGCTCACGCGGACCGGCTCTGTCATCGGTTTCTCCAGACGTCGACGCGGTGTGGCTCAGCCTATTCGACCGTCGGGTGCGGTCACCGGGTGCCGTCCTTCGGCCATCGCGAGAGTAACCGGACCGCCCCGGTGCGGAAGGATGGAAGCGTGCCTCTCGTGTGTTCGGTCGTGGTCGACTCGATCTAGGGTCGAGATGTGGATGGACGATCGACGCTCGTGCACGAGCCGGACGGGTACCGGTGTCCGTTCTGTGCGCTCCTCGGGGGCGATCCGATGGAGGCGCCACAGCCGACCGACGTGGTCGCGGAACGGGAGCTGGCCGTGGCGTTCATCTCCCCGCGGTGGTGGGAGCGGAATGCCGGGCATGTGATCGTCGTGCCCAGAACCCACGTCGAGAACCTCTACACGGTGGCCGCCGCGGACCTGCACGCCGTGATGGACCTCGTCCAGGAGGCGGCCGGAGCCATGCGCGCGTCGTACGGATGCGAGGGCATCTCCATTCGGCAGCACAACGAGCCGGCCGGCGGTCAGGACGTGTGGCACCTGCACGTCCACGTCTTCCCTCGGTACCCCGACGACCGCCTGTACGAGTCGGAGCCGCTCGACGGCTTCGCGCCTGTCGAGGAACGGGCCGCGTTCGCCCGGCGGCTGACCGCCGCGATCGCCGGCTGCCAGGAGCCCGACGCTTGACTCCGCGATTGTCCGAGGGTGCTGGCACGCTGGCAGGATGCAGATCGACGAGTTGAGCGACGAGGTCGAGTCGGTGTCCGCGATCTATGCGAAGCGCCACGACATCGACCGGACGGACGACTGGCTCCTGCTCAAGCTCAACGAGGAGATCGGCGAGCTGACCCAGGCGTACCTGGCACGTGCCGGGCAGACGCGGGACAAGGGTCGCACGGTCGCGGAGCGCGAGGACGACTTCCGCGGGGAGCTCGCCGACGTGCTCGCACACGTGCTGCTCATCGCGCGACGGTTCGACGTCGACCTCGCGGGCGAAGTCGATCGCAAGTGGCTCGCGTGGAAGCGGACGCCATAGCGGGAGCGTGACCTGTCGACGACGGTCGGGGCAGCCGAGCGGCGTCCGTTCAGTTCGGAGGAAGCCAGCCGGCGAGTCGTCCGAGTATGGTCGCGACCTCAGTGGGGGAGAGATCGTCGGTGTCGATGCGATGCACCGATGCCGGAGCGGCATCGTCGAGTCGATTCGCCATCGTGCCGCTGTGCTCGAGTGTGTCGGCGTCCACATCGCCGAGCGAGCGTGCGCCCAGCCGAGAGCGTGCCGTGTCGTTGCGCGCACGGAGAAGGGC
>CAKTZW010000137.1 GCA_934636065.1 uncultured Labedella sp. | reverse complement strand
GCCGCACACGCGTCTCGGGCGCGGGGCTGGTCGACGCTCGCGCCGGCGGACAGCCCGTGGGACCGGCACCCGAAGCTCCGTCCGACACCGTGACGCTCGCGCGCGCCGTCGACGAGTACCTGCGGCACGTGCAGATCGAACGCGGGTTGTCCGCGAACACCGTCGCAGCGTACCGACGCGACTTGGCGGGGTACGCCGACTGGCTCGTCGGGGAAGGCGTCGCTGAGCCGCGCGAGGTGCTCGCCTCCCACGTCTCGGGGTATGCGCGCTTCCTGTCGACGCGACCCGAGCGGCCTCTCGGACCGTCATCGCTCGCCCGTGTGCTGTCCTCGGTCCGGGGATTCCACCGCTTCCTCCTCGAGGAGAGCGACGTCGACGGCGACGTCGCCCGTGACGTCCGGCCGCCCAAGCTCGGGAGACGCCTCCCCAAGGCCCTCACGATCGAGCAGGTCGAGCGCCTCCTGTCGGCGACGGAGGGGGAGGACGTCGCGGCCCTGCGGGACCGCGCCCTGCTCGAGCTGCTCTACGCGACCGGTGCTCGCGTCTCGGAGATCGTGGGTCTCAATGTCGACGACGTCATCGACGAGGACATCGTGCGTCTCACGGGCAAGGGCGACAAGCAGCGGATCGTCCCGCTCGGCCGATACGCCCGGGCGGCCGTGGACGCGTACCTCGTGCGCGGTCGACCGATCCTCTCGGCGGCCGGCGCCGCGACGCCCGCGCTCTTCCTCGGGATGCGGGGAGCGCGGCTGTCCCGACAGAGCGCCTGGCTCATCATGCAGGCGGCGGCCCAGCGCGCGGGGCTGTCGGCCCACGTCTCCCCGCACACGCTGCGGCACTCGTTCGCGACGCACCTCCTCCAGGGAGGAGCCGACGTGCGCGTGGTGCAGGAGCTACTCGGGCACTCCTCCGTCGCGACGACGCAGATCTACACGCTCGTGACCGCCGACTCGCTGCGCGACGTGTACACGGCGGCCCACCCGCGCGCCCGCTGAGCCCGCGTGTCCCCGACGACTACACTCAAGACCCAAGCACGTCCGACCGATTGGAGCGAGCCGCCCGTGGCCAGAGCTGACGACACCGCCCTCTTCGCGTCGACCGACTCGTCGTCGACGCCGAAGCTCGGGCCGACGGGTCGTCCGGTCCACGACTTCGCTGTTCCGACTCCCCTCTCCGGACATGGTCCCGCCCGCATCATCTCCCTCTGCAATCAGAAGGGCGGCGTCGGCAAGACCACGACGACGATCAGCCTCGCGGCCTCGCTCGCCGAGTACGGGCGCAGGGTTCTCGTGATCGACTTCGACCCGCAGGGCGCGCTGTCGGCCGGACTCGGCATCACGACGCACGAGGGCCTCACGATCTACGACCTGCTGCTCAACCCGAAGCGGCCGGCGTCCGAGGCCATCCGCGAGACGCGGATCCCGGGACTCGACATCATCCCCGCGAACATCGACCTGTCGGCGGCCGAGGTGCACCTCGTGAACGAGGTCGCGCGCGAGCAGATCCTGGCGCGCGTGCTCCGCCAGGTGACGGGCGACTACGACGTGGTGCTCATCGACTGCCAGCCCTCGCTCGGCCTGCTCACGGTCAACGCCCTCACCGCGAGCCACGGCGTGCTCATCCCGCTCGAGTGCGAGTTCTTCGCCCTCCGCGGCGTCGCCCTGCTGATCGAGACGATCGAGAAGGTGCGCGACCGCCTCAACCCCGCGATCGAGCTCGACGGCATCCTCGCGACGATGTTCGACTCGCGCACACTCCACTCGCGCGAGGTGCTGGAGCGCGTGGTCGAGGCGTTCGGGGACGACGTCCTGGAGACCGTCATCGGACGCACCGTGAAGTTCCCCGACGCGTCGGTCGCGGGCACCCCCATCACGTCGTTCGCTCCCGAGCACCCCGCCGCGAAGGCCTACCGCCAGCTCGCACGGGAACTGGTGGCGCGTGGCGCCGTCGCCTGAGCGGACCGAATCGGACGGCTTCCGGGTCGAGCTGGCGAACTTCGAGGGGCCGTTCGACCTCCTGCTGTCGCTCATCACGAAGCACGAGCTCGACATCACGGAGATCGCCCTCTCGGTCGTGACGGACGAGTTCCTCGCGTACCTGCGGGCGCTCGGCGACGACGCCGACCTCGACCAGACCTCCGAGTTCCTCGTGGTCGCCGCCACCCTGCTCGACCTCAAGATCGCCGGCCTGCTGCCACAGGGGGAGCTCGTCGACGCCGAGGACGTCGCGCTCCTCGAGGCCCGCGACCTCCTCTTCGCCCGGCTGCTGCAGTACCGCGCGTTCAAGCAGGCGTCGGCGTGGTTCCAGTCGCGCTTCGACGCCGAGTCCACGCGTCACGCCCGGTCGGTACGACTCGAGGAGAAGTACCGGCAGCGGACGACGGAACTCGTGTGGACGCTCACGCTCGAGGACTTCGCGGCCCTCGCGACCCTCGCCCTCACGCCGCGCGAGATCCCCGTCGTCGGCCTCGACCACCTCCACGCCCCGCTCGTGAGCATCCGGGAGCAGGCGGCGCACGTCGTGGCGATGCTGCGCCACGGCGAGACCCTGACCTTCCGTCAGCTCGTCGCCGGCGCGGATCAGAAGGGCGTCGTCATCGCCCGTTTCCTCGCCGTGTTGGAGCTGTACCGGCACGCGTCGATCTCGTTCGAGCAGCTCGAACCGCTGGGGGAGTTGACGGTGCGGTGGACGGCGGAGAATTGGACGGACGAGAACCTCGCCAACCTGGGAGCAGACTATGACGGATGAGACCACGCGGACGCCGCCCGTCGACGTGGCGGACGGCGGGTCGCGCCTCTCCACGGAGCCCGCGACCTCGGGCCCGACCGCGGAGACGGCTGACGAGGCGCCCGTCGCCATCGCGCCGGCGGACGTCGACGTCGATCGGGCGATCGAGGCGCTACTCATGGTCGCCGACGAACCGCAGAGCGTCGTCGGCCTCGCGACCGCGCTCGGTCGACCCGTCGTGGAGGTGCACGAGGCGATCGGGCGACTCGTCCGCGACTTCGACGGAGTCGACGGCACGGTCCGCCGCGGCTTCGAGCTGCGCGAGGTCGGCGGCGGCTGGCGCTTCTACGTCCGCGCCGACCAGGACGCCCTCGTCGCCGCCTACGTCAACCAGCAGAACCCGTCCAGACTGTCGCAGGCCGCGCTCGAGACCCTCGCCGTCATCGCCTACAAGCAACCGATCTCGCGCAGCGCGATCGCCTCGATCCGAGCCGTCAACGTCGATTCCGTCGTGCGCACCCTGCTCGGTCGCGGCCTCATCACGGAGCTCTTCACGGACAGCGAGACGGGTGCGATCAACTACGGCACGACGGACGTGCTGCTCGACCAGCTCGGCATCAACTCGCTCGACGAGCTCCCGCTCATCTCGCCGCTGCTCGCCGACGGACAGGAGGGATTCGATGTCGACGTCCGTTGACCCGTTCGCCGAGCCGGAGGGCGTGAGACTGCAGAAGGTCATGGCGGCCGCCGGCGTGGCCTCCCGCCGCGTGTCGGAGCAGCTCATCGCCGAGGGGCGCGTGACCGTGAACGGCGAGCCCGTGACGGAGCCCGGGCGCCGGATCGACCCGACCGTCGACCTCGTCTCGGTGGACGGGCGGGCCGTGCAGCTCGACACGTCGAAGCGGTACCTCATGCTCAACAAACCGCGTGGCGTCGTGAGCTCGATGAACGACGAGCGGGGCCGACCGGACCTCCGGCGTTTCACCGACGCGTTCGAGGAACGCCTGTTCAACGTCGGTCGCCTCGACGCCGAGACGCAGGGACTCCTCGTGCTGACGAACGACGGCGATCTCGCCCACGTCCTCGCTCACCCCTCGTTCGGCGTCTCGAAGACCTACGTCGCGAAGGTGGAGGGGGCGGTCTCCGCGCAGACGGTGCAGCGGCTCAAGAACGGCGTCGAGCTCGAGGACGGGACGACGGCCGCGGACGCCGCCCGCGTCCTCGCCTCGGGCTCCGGCGCCTCCGACGGCACCTCCCTAGTCGAGCTCACGCTCCACTCCGGCAAGAACCGCATCGTGCGGCGCATGCTCGCCGCGGTCGGTCACCCCGTCATCGCCCTCGTGCGACGGCAGTTCGGACCGCTGCACCTCGGGACGCTCCGTTCCGGCGCGGTCCGGGAGTTGACGCGCGACGAGCTCGGGGCGCTGCTCACGATCGCTCGCGGCGACGCGGCGGGCGAGGCGGGCGACGCCACGGGCGCCGCGACGGCGAACCGCGAGGAGCGCGGCGAGAGGCGGGCGCGACGATGAGCCAGGTCAAGACGGCCCGGCTGAGCGGGCAGATCCGCGTGGTCGGAGCAGGGCTGCTCGGAGCGAGCATCGGGCTCGCCGTGCGGGCGAACGGCGTCGATGCCATCCTCGCCGACGCTTCACCGAGCCAACTGCGGCTCGCTGTCGACTACGGAGCCGGTCGGCCAGAGCGTGACGACGACGACCCCGCGCTCGTCGTCGTGTGTGTGCCGCCCGACGTCGTCGCCGACGTCGTCGAGGCCGAGCTCGCCCGGTACCCGCGTGCCGTCGTGACCGACGTCGCGAGCGTGAAGCTCGCGCCGTTCCACGAGCTACGTGCGCGGGGGGTCGACCTGGTCCGCTACATCGGATCGCATCCCATGGCGGGACGGGAGCGCGGGGGCGCGATCTCCGCCCGCGCCGACCTCTTCCTCGGGCGGCCGTGGGTGATCTGCCGCGATCACGAGACCCCCGCCGAGGCGCTCGCGCTCATCGAGGACCTCGCGCTCGACCTCGGATCCGTCCCCATCGAGATGACCCCGGAGGAGCACGACGCGAGCGTCGGTCTCGTGTCGCACGTGCCGCAGATCGTGGCGAGCGCCCTCGCGAAGCAGCTCGTGGGGGCGCCGGATGCGGCGGTCCGCCTCACGGGCCAGGGGCTGCGCGACACCGTCAGGATCGCGTCCAGCCAGCCCGAGCTGTGGATCCAGATCCTCGCCGCCAACGGCGCCTCCGTCGTGGGGGTCCTCGATCGGCTCGTCGAGGACCTGCGGGGCGTCTCCGATGCGCTCAGAGCCCCGGACGCGCGCGGATCGCGCCGGGCGATCGCCGACGTCATGGCGGCGGGCAACGCGGGCGTCGCGCGCCTCCCCGGCAAGCACGGGCAGGACCGCCGGTTCGCGCAGATCGTGGTCATGGTCGACGACGCCCCCGGCGAACTCGGCCGGCTCCTCACGGATCTCGGCGAGATCGGTGTCAACATGGAGGATCTGCGCCTCGAGCACTCACCCGGCGCGCAGATCGGTCTCGCCGAGATCAGTGTCCTCCCCGAAGTCCAGCAGCGCACGGTCGACGACCTCGAAGCGCGCGGCTGGCAGATTGCGAGTGTGTAGAAGAATGGCCGACATCATCGTGGCGATCGACGGCCCGGCGGGAAGCGGGAAATCGAGCGTGTCGAAGGCGGCCGCGCGCCGGCTCGGCTTCGACTACCTCGACACGGGAGCCGCCTATCGGGCGCTCGCGTGGTTCGTGCTCGACCGCGGGATCGCGCCGGACGACTCGGCCGCCGTGCTCGCGGCGCTCCCCGGGTTCGACTACTCGATCTCGATCGATCCGAGCGAACCCGTCGTCATGGTCGGGGACACCGACGTCACCGACGTCATCCGCGAGCCGCGCGTGTCCGCCGTCGTGAGCGCGATCGCGCGCGTGCCGGAGGTGCGCTCGTTCGTCACCGGGATCTTCCGATCGACGATCGACGCGGCCCCCCACGCCGGCATCGTCGTCGAGGGTCGCGACATCACGACCGTCGTCGCCCCGGACGCCGAGGCGCGCATCCTGCTCACGGCGGACGAAGAGGTTAGAATGGCGAGACGCTCCGCCGAGCTCACGACCGAGTCGG
>CAKTZW010000136.1 GCA_934636065.1 uncultured Labedella sp. | reverse complement strand
GCTCGATCTCGATCGCCGCGAAGCCGGTCGAGTCCCTGCCGCCGCACAAGCGGCCCGTGAACACGGTCTTCCAGGCGTACGCGCTGTTCCCGCACCTCTCCGTCGCGCAGAACGTCGCCTACGGCCTCCGGTACCAGAAGACGCCGAAGTCGGAGGTGCGCGAGCGCGTCACCGAAGCGCTGCAGATGGTCCGGATGGGCACCTTCGCGGACCGCATGCCCGCGCAGCTGTCCGGCGGACAGCAGCAGCGCATCGCCATCGCGCGCGCGCTCGTCAACCGTCCGGCCGTCCTCCTCCTCGACGAGCCGATGTCGGCCCTCGACCGCAAGCTCCGCGAGGAGATGCAGATCGAGCTGAAGCTCCTCCAGCAGCAGCTCGGGACGACGTTCGTCTTCGTGACGCACGACCAGGAGGAGGCCATGACGATGAGTGACCGCATCGCCGTCATGAATCAGGGTCGCCTCGAGCAGATCGGTCCTCCCGCGGCGGTCTACGACGCCCCGGCGAGCGCCTACGTCGCCGGCTTCATCGGTCAGCAGAACTTCTTCTCCGGCGAGCTCGCCGGAGGTGCGGGCGCCTGGTCCGTCGCCGTCCCCGGCGGCACGCTCGTCTCCTCCCGCGAACCGGCGGGCCCGACCGTCGTGGGGGCGCCAACGGAGGCCGCCGTGCGTCCCGAACACGTCACCGTCTCGGCGACGCCGACGGGCGGACCGAACGAGCTCCGGTCGACGCTCATGAGCGTGAGTCAGCTCGGCTCAGCGCTGCAGATCGTCACGATCACGGCGGACGGCCTCAAGATCATGGCGCGGGCGCCGCGCGGCATCGAGGTCCCGACGACCCCCGGGATCGACGTCTACTGCCGTTGGTCCGCGGACGACGTGCACCTCTTCCCCTCCACCACAGCAACCGAAAGCGAGTGACCATGTCCGACAAGCCCGTTCGCGTCCTCCTGCCCGAAGCCATGGCCGGCGCCTTCTCCGCCGGGCTCTCGCGCCGCGCCCTCCTCGGTGGCGCCCTCGGCCTCGGCGTCACCGCGACCCTCGCGGCCTGCTCGACCGGTGGGGGCGGCGGCGGCTCCGCGAGCGGCCTCAACATCTACACGTGGGGCGAGTACGACGCGCCCGAGGTGCTCAAGGCCTTCACGAAGGAGGCGGGCCCGTCGATCACGATCGACAGCTACGGCTCCAACCAGGAGATGATCTCGAAGCTCGTGACGGCGAACGGGACGAGCGGCTACGACCTGTGCGTGCCCACCCACCAGTACATCCCGCAGATGGCGGCCTCGAACCTCCTCGAGGAGCTCGACCACGCGAAGCTCCCGAACATGGAGTACCTCGACCCCGCGTACATCGACCAGGACTTCGACCCGGGCAACAAGTACTCCGTTCCGAAGGACTTCGGCACCACGGGTTACGTCTACGACACGACGGTCATCCAGCGCGAGCTGACCTCGTGGGCGGACTTCTTCGACGCCGCCCAGAACGAGGCGAGCGGGAAGCTGTCGCTGCTGGAGGATCCCGGGGAGATCGCCTACGCCTACTTCCTCATGCAGGGCATCGATCCGAACACGACCGACGAGGGCCACCTCGAGGAGTACCGCGTCTTCATCACGGAGACGATCGCTCCGCACGTGCAGGCGTTCGAGTCCTACCCGAGCGGGACGATCGCGCAGAACGGCCGCGCGCTCGCCCACGCGTGGAACGGCGACGGCCGCCAGGGCATCCTCGAGAACGAGGACCCGAACCGCTACAAGTACGTCACCCCCGCCGAGGGCGGCAACCTCTGGCAGGACAACTGGGCGATCGTCAAGGGCGCCCCGAATGCCGATGCCGCCCACGAGTTCATCAACTACGTCCTCGACCCCGAGGTCTCGCTCAAGGAGCTCCTCTACATCGGCTACAACACCGCGGTCACGGGCATCGAGGAGATGGCGGCCGAGGCGAACGTGGAGCTGCCGGAACTCATCTTCTTCACCCCCGAGCAGGTCGACAAGTTCGTGTTCGCGAAGCTGACCGACGCCGAGCAGACGATCGTCTCCATCTACGACGAGCTCACGGCGGCGGCGGGACAGTGACGGCGGTCGCGACCGCACCGCCGCCGCGGGCACGACGGCGGTTCCAGGGATCGGTCGGGCTGCTCGCCCTGCCGATCGCGGCGTGGCTCGTGTTCTTCTTCATCGTGCCGTTCGGGCTCATCCTCTGGTACAGCTTCGGGGAGAAGCCGAGCCTGTACGTGACGCACTCGAACGACGTGCTGTCCCTCGCCCGGTACGTCGAGGCTCTCGATCCGGCGTTCCTCACGACGTTCTGGCGCACCACGCAGATCGCCGTCGTCGGAACAGCACTGTGTCTCCTCGTCGGCTTCCCGATCGCCTACTGGATGGCCGTGAAGCTGTCGCCGCGAGCGCGCGGCATCGTGCTCGCCCTCGTGCTCGTGCCCTACTGGACGAACTTCCTCGTCCGCACGATCGGGTGGCAGATCACGTTGAGCCCCGAGGGCTTCCTGTCGGACTTCCTCAACGCGATCGGGGTGCTGAACGGGCCGCTGCAGGTCCTCTACACGCAGCAGGCCGTGCAACTCGGCGTCGTGTACAACTACCTGCCGCTCATGATCCTGCCGCTGTACGTCGCGCTCGAGCGCATGGACCACCGCCTGCTCGAGGCGAGCCGCGACCTCGGCGGCGCCTGGTGGTCGAGTTTCTGGCGCGTCACGATCCCGCTCGCGATGCCGGGCATCCTGTCGGGGCTGCTGCTCGTCTTCGTGCCGCTCATGGGCGACTACATCACGCCGAGCGTGCTCGGCGGGGCGTCGGGCAGCATGGTCGGGCAGATGGTCGCCGGGCAGTTCCAGCGCGCGCAGAACTGGGCACTCGGGTCCGCGATGGCGATCGTGCTCATGCTCGCCATCCTGCTCGTGGTGATCCTGTTCGCCCTCCTCTTCAAAGTGCTCGGCGCCGCCCTCGCGCGGTTCCGTCACCTCGGTGATCTCGACACGACGGGGGTGGCGTCATGACGGCGACCGCTGATCGACCGACGACGACGGCGATGACGTCAACCGATGCTCCGCCCGCCCGGAAGCGGCGGACCCCCGTCGGGGACGCGATCCTCGGCGTCTGGGGGATCGCCGGGCTGCTCTTCCTCTTCTTCCCGGTGCTCGTGATCGTCGCGTACTCGTTCAACACGGGGCGGCAGCTGCAGTCGTGGCAGGGCTTCGGCTTCGACTCGTATGCGAACGCGTTCAACAACCCGACGATCGTCGCGACGATCCAGGTGTCGCTCGCGGCCGCGGCGGGCTCGGCCGTCGTCTCGACGATCCTCGGTTCGTTCGCGGGCGTCGCCCTGGCCCGGCGGGGCGGTCGGTGGGGCGGCTGGCTCGTCGCCCTCCTCGGGCTCGCGATGGTCACTCCCGAGATCGTCAACGCGGTCTCGCTCCTGCCGTGGTTCGTGACGCTCGGGGCGGATTGGGGGCTCACGGTCTTCAACCTCGGCCAGGTGCGGCTCGTGATCGCACATTCGCTTTTCGCGTGCGCCGTGGTGACGTTCATCGTGCGGGCGCGGATGGCGGGACTCAACGAATCGCTCGAGGAGGCGGCGGCCGACCTCGGCGCTCCCCCGATCCAGCGTTTCTGGACCATCACGTTCCCGCTCATGAGGCCGGCCGTGATCTCGGGCGCTCTGCTGTCGTTCACGCTCAGCCTCGACAACACGGTGCTCTCGAGCTTCGTCTCGGTCGCCGGCTCGACGCCCTGGCCTGTCTACGTGTTCGCCTCGCTGCGCTCGACGCTGCGACCGGAGATCGCGGCGATGTCGACGCTCATGCTGCTCCTCACGCTCGTGGCGCTCGCTCTCGTCGCGATCGTCCTGAGCCGCGCATCGAAGAAGACGGGCGACGGCTCGAGCCTCGCGCAGACCCTCGCCGGCTCCTGACCACATGAAAACGGAGATGGTGCATGTAACGACGTGCACCATCTCCGTTTTTATGTGGTCAGGAGTCGAAGCCGAGGCCGAGGGCGTCCAGGGTCTTGAGCAGGACGTTGCGCCGTCCCTCGCGGTGATCCGCTCGATCGAGCGACCAGCGCGTCGCGTTCACGCCGATCGTCGCGGCGGGCTCGGGTGGGAACGGGAGCGGACGCTTGCGCACCATCTCGAGGCGCGTGCGGTGCGTCTCGTCCCCCGACAGCAGGTCGAGCATGACGTCGGCCGCGAAGCGGGTCGCGCCCACCCCGAGTCCCGTGAAGCCCGCCGCGTACGCGACCCGTCCGCCGAGAGCCGCGCCGAAGAAGGCGGAGAACTGCGTGCTCGTGTCGATGACGCCGGCCCACGAGTGCGTGAAGCGGATCCCCTCGAGCTGCGGGAACGTCGTGAGGAAGTGCGAGGCGAGTCGGCTGAAGGACTGCGGCCGCCGCTCGTACTCCGGACGGATGCGGCCGCCGGGGTGGTAGACGGCGTCGTACCCGCCCCACAGGATGCGGTCGTCCGCCGATCGCCGGTAGTAGTGGAACTGGTTGGCGAGGTCGCCGATGCCCTCCCGCCCCTCCCAACCGATCTCCGCCTTCTGCGCCGCCGTGAGCGGCTCCGTCATGAGCACGTAGTCGTAGACCGGCACCGTCATGAGCCGGTTGCGGGCGAGCAGCGACGGGAAGGCGTTCGTCCCCAGTGCGACCTGCTGGGCGCGGATGGTCCCACCGGCCGTGCGCACCTCGACCCCGGAGCTCGCGCGCTCGAGCCCGCGCACGAGCGTGTGCTCGTGGATCGTGCCGCCGAGCTCGACGACGACGCGAGCGAGCTCCGTCGCGAGCTTCGCCGGGTTCACGAGGGCGGAGTCACGCGGCGGCACCACCAGCCCGGCGAGGTAGGTCGGCGAGTTCACCAGAGCACGGACGTCGCCCTCGTCCACGAACCGAGCGCCGTGCTCGCCGTCGGACCCCGCCAGCCACGGCACCTGGTGGGGTTCGACGGCGACGGAGAGGAACCCGGTGCGCTCGAACTCGCAGTCGAGTCCGTACCGTGCCACCGTCTCCTCGATCCCGTCGAGGTTCTCGATGCCGAGCCGCTCGAGCTCGTCCAGCTCGTCGGGCCAGCGACGCTCACCGTTCTCGCGCCCGTGCGTCAGGCTCGCCTCGCAGAAACCTCCGTTGCGGCCGGATGCCGCCCAGCCGATCGTCTTTGCCTCCACGACGACGACGCGGAGCGACGGCTCCCGCTCGAGAGCCCGGAGCGCCGTCCACAACCCGGTGTAGCCGCCGCCCACCACCACGAGGTCGGCCGAGGTGTCGCCGACGAGGGGCGGGTACGCGGTGCGGTCGCTGAGATCGTCGAGCCAGAAGACCGCGTGACGGCTGCCGGCCAGCGCGTGCTCGACGGCGGACGGAGTCGGCGGCCGCCTCTCGAAGACGGTGCTTCCCATGCGTGCGCCATTCCCTTCGTCGGATCCGCGTCGGGTGTCGCGGATCGGTGTCGTGCCGGCCGCGAGCGGAACGGAGCGCGCCGCCCCCGGCTCGAGTGGTGCTCTCACTCTAACGATTTCACCCGTCCGCCGGGATAATTCCTACGGATTCGCTTGCCGGAGCCCTCGGAAGCTGCCAATATGGCGGCATGACTGCGCGAGACGGCCGGACGTCCCTTGACGACACGTCGAAGGCCATCATCGAGCAGTTGCAGGACGACGGGCGGCGCTCGTACGCCGAGATCGGCAAGGCCGTGGGCCTCTCGGAGGCGGCCGTGCGTCAGCGCGTGCAGAAGCTCGTCGACGGCGGCGTCGTCCAGATCGTCGCCGTCACCGACCCGCTGCAACTGGGTTTCCTGCGACAGGCCATGATCGGCGTGCGCGTGTCCGGGGACACCCGGGCCGTCGC
>CAKTZW010000135.1 GCA_934636065.1 uncultured Labedella sp. | reverse complement strand
CCGTTGCGGATGTGCTCGAACAGGCGCGGCCACTGCCGCTTCACCGGGGCCTGATTCATGCGCAGCGTGAGGCCCTTGTTCATCGCGTCGCCGAATTTGACGGCGCTGAAGAGCGGCCCGTACGCGCCCATCACGGAGATCGTTCCGCCCTTCCGCACACCGTCGATCGCCCAGTTGAGGGCGACGGGAGAGCCGCCCTGCAACTTGAACTTCGCCGAGGTGACGTGCTGGATGACGTTGCCGTCCGCTTCGGCGCCGACGGCGTCGATGACGACGTCGGCTCCGAGGTGGTCCGTCGTCCTCTTCATCTCGACCACGATGTCGTCGTACTCGAGGAAATTGCGCGTCTCCGCGTACGCGAACGATCGCGCCTTCTCCAATCGGTAGTCGAGGTGGTCGATCACGATGACGCGTCCGGCGCCCATCAGCCAGGCGGACCGCGCAGCGAACAGGCCGACGGGTCCGGCGCCGAGCACGACGACGGTGTCCCCCTGCGTGATGTCGCCGAGCTGCGCCCCGAAGTACCCGGTCGAGAGCGCGTCCGTGCACAGGAGCGCGTCCTCGTCCTCCATCCAGTCCGGGATGATCCCCGGGCCCACGTCGGCGAAGGGCACCCGCACGAACTCGGCCTGACCGCCGTCGTAGCCGCCCGTCGTGTGCGAGTACCCGTAGATACCCCCGACCGCGGTGGCGTTCGGGTTCACGTTGTGACAGTTCGAGTAGAGCCCGCGAGCGCAGAAGTAGCACGAACCGCAGTAGATGTTGAACGGGACCATCACGCGGTCGCCGACGGACAGGTTCTGCACGGACGAGCCGACCTCGTGCACGATCCCGATGAACTCGTGGCCGAAGGTATGCCCGATCCGGGTGTCCGGCATCATGCCGTGGTACAGGTGCAGGTCGGAACCGCAGATCGCGGCGCGGGTCACCCGGACGATCGCGTCGTTCGGATGCTCGATGCGTGGGATGTCCTTCTCCTCAGTGCGGACCTTATACGGCCCTCGATACACCATGGCTCTCATGTCGCGTCCTCTCCCTCATCGTCGGCGCCCGGTGGAGCGGGCTCGGTCGCAACGCTCACATCGCGTCACGAGGCCGGTCAAGCTCTTGCGGACGGGCGCGAGAGAAGTCCGGGCGCCACCGATGCGGCGGTGCGGCGTACGCTGACTCACGTCGTCCCAGCGGGCGGCGGAAGGAGGCGCGAGGATGCGCGACGCCGTGATCGTGGACGCGGTCAGGACCCCGAGCGGACGCGGCAAGCCGGGCGGCGCACTCAGCCGGATCCATCCCGTCGACCTCCACGCACACGTGCTGCGGGCGCTCGTCGAGCGCAACGACGTCGATCCGGCCGTGATCGACGACGTCATCGCGGGCGCCGTCGGCCAGGTCGGCGAGCAGAGCGGCAACACCGCACGCTGGGCGGTGCTCGCGGCGGGATTCCCCGAGTCGGTGCCGGCCGTCACGATCGACCGGCAGTGCGGCAGCAGCCAGCAGGCCCTGCACTTCGCCGCGCAGGGTATCCAGAGCGGCGCCTACGACCTCGTCATCGCCTCGGGCGTGGAGTCGATGAACCGGGTCCCGATCGGCAGTCAGAGCGCCGGCCGGGATCCCGTCGGTCCCGGCGTCGCGGAGCGCTATCCCGGCGGTCTCGTGCCGCAGGGAATCAGCGCCGAGCTCATCGCGGCCCGGTGGGACCTCCCGCGCGAGCGTCTCGACGCCTTCGCCGCGGAGAGTCACGCGCGGGCGGCAGCCGCCGCGGCCGACGGCCGCTTCGCGAACGAGCTCGTCGCCGTCCCCCTCCCGGCAGATGGAGACGGGAACGCCGCGACGCTCGACGCCGACGAGACGGTGCGCGCCGGCACGACGGTCGAACGACTCGCCGCCCTCCCGCCCGCCTTCGAGGACGCCTCGTGGAGCGAGCGTTTCCCCGAGATCGACTGGCGCATCACGGCGGGGAACGCCTCGCCGCTCACGGACGGCGCCTCCGCCGTGCTGCTCGCGAGCCCGGAGGCGGCCGAGCGGCTCGGGCTGCGACCCCGCGCGCGCGTCCACAGCGTCGCGGTCACGGGCGACGATCCGCTCACGATGCTCATGGGCATCCTTCCGGCGACACGCCGGGTCCTCGCGCGCGCCGGCCTCTCGCTCGCCGACATCGACGCGTTCGAGGTGAACGAGGCGTTCGCCCCCGTCGTGCTCGCCTGGATCGCCGAGACCGGGGCGGATCCCGCGCGCGTCAACGTCAACGGGGGTGCCACGGCGATCGGTCACCCGCTCGGCGCGAGCGGAGGCCGCCTGATGGCCACCCTGCTGAACGTCCTCGAGCAGACCGGCGGCCGCCTCGGCCTCCAGACGATGTGCGAGGCGGGCGGACTCGCGAATGCGACGATCATCGAGCGCCTCGGCTGAGAGCGCGGGAGCGTAGCACCGGGTCAGACCACGGGAACACGGGCTGACCCGGAGCGCCTCGCTGCCTAGGCTCGTCGCATGACTGCTCCCGTGACCCTCCTGATCCTCGGCGCCGGCGGCGACCTGACGAAGCGACTGCTCCTGCCGGGGCTCGGCAGTCTGCTCGCGCACCACGACCACGACGTCACCGTGCTCGGCGCGGGTCTCGACGACGACGTCGCCGAGCACTGGCCGCAGCTCGTCCGGGAGTCGCTCGAACGCGCCGCCGACGAGCGCCGGGTGGACGGCCGGCGTGGCGACGCCGAGGCGTCGGAGGCCGAGACGACGGACGCCGAGCGCACGAGGCGTCTCGTCGAGTCGACGCGCTACCTCACGGCCGACGCCACGGACCCCGCCGCGCTCCGCGACCTGCTCGCGCAGTGCACCGGCGTGCCCGTCATCTACTTCGCCCTGCCGCCGGCGGTGACGGCGCGCGTCTGCGCGGCGCTCCAGGAGGTCGACCTCCCCGAGGGCACGCGCCTCGCACTCGAGAAGCCGTTCGGGTTCGACGAGGAGAGCGCCCGCAAGCTCAACGCCGTCATCGCGACACTCGTCCCCGAACGTCAGGTGTTCCGGATCGACCACTTCCTCGGCAAGTCGACGGTGCTCAACATCCTCGGGCTGCGGCTCGCCAACCGCATCCTCGAGCCCATCTGGAACGAGACGTCGGTCGAACGCGTCGAGATCGTCTTCGACGAGACCCTCGGCCTCGAGGGCCGCGCCGGCTACTACGACTCGAGCGGGGCGCTCGTCGACATGATCCAGAGCCACCTCCTTGAGATCCTCGCGCTCATCGCGATGGAGCTCCCGCCGCGCGTCGACGAGGTCGAGCTGCGCGACAACATCGCGCAGGTGCTGCGAAACACGCAGCTGTGGGACGCGGACCCCACCGTCACGGCGCGGCGCGCGCGGTACACGGCGGGAACGATCGGCGAGCGCTCGCTCCCCTCGTACGCCGACGAGCCGGGCGTCGACCCGGAGCGCGGGACGGAGACCCTCGCGGAGCTGACCGTCGCCGTGCGGACGAGGCGCTGGGAGGGCGTCCCCTTCCTGCTCCGGTCGGGGAAGGCCCTCGGAGCGAAGCGCTCGCAGGCCCGGTTGTACCTGCGTGCCGTCCCGCCCGTCGACGGCCTCGACGGCACGCCGCAGGAGCAGGTCATCGTGCTCGACCTCATGACGGGCGACGTCGAGCTGCAGCTGACCATGAACGGGGCGGGCGACCCGTTCCGCCTCGAGCAGTCGACCCTCGTCGCCCATCAGGGCGCCGGCGATCTGCTCCCCTACGGCCAGATGCTCCGCGGTGTGCTCGACGGCGATCCCCTGCTGTCGATCCGCGGCGACGTGGCCGAGCAGTGCTGGCGGATCGTCGAGCCCGTCGTCGACGCGTGGAAGCGCGGAGAGGGCGAGCTCGCGGAGTACCCCGCGGGCTCGGACGGCCCGGCGCAGTGGTGACCGGCGCAGTGGTGACGGGCGCAGTGGTGACCGGCGCAGTGGTGACCGGTGTACGAGCGCTCGTTGGGGTCTGACGCTCGAGAAGCGCTTTCCCCCCGATCGGGGGGAAAGGTACGGCAGCCCCGGTCCCCCCGTCAAGCTCTTCCTGCTTCTCCTGCTTCTCGATTGGCTGGCGCCGAAACACTTCTCCTCCAGGGACCGAAGGGCGGCGGCCGTGTCGACACATCTCGAGATCACGCACCGGAACCAGGAGCGCCAGCGCGAGCGGTGGGCCGAGAAGGAGACCTGGACGGACGAGCGGTTCGCCGAGGCGGCTCGGTCGAGAGGCGAGCGGCGTCGCCGGATCCAGGACGAGATCGCCGTGGCGCACCTCGATCTCGTCGACACGCTCGCCGCTCGCATCGTCGGGGCGAGCCGGGAGATCCGGGACGTGCGGCAGGTGGGGTGCGTCGGTCTCGTCAAGGCCGTGCAGCGCTTCGAGCGCGACCGCGGTGTCCCGTTCGTCCCCTTCGCCGTGCCGACGATCGGCGGCGAGATCAAGCGGCACTTGCGCGACAACGGTTGGTTCGTGCGACCGCCGCGGGAGGTGCAGGAGCTGCGCGCGGCGTCGCTGCGCGCGACGACGGAGCTGAGTCAGGCGATCGGCCGGGAACCCACCATGGCGGAGCTCGCCGGACACCTGGGCCGAAGCGTGCCCGACGTCGTGCAGGCGCTCGCGGCCGAGTCCGGCCTGCGCCCCGCCTCCCTCGACGCCCCGGTCACCGGCGAGGATGCCACCCCGTTCGGACAGACGCTCCCCGTCCTCGATGAGGGCTTCGATCGCGTCGACCTCGCGGTGACCCTGAGGACCGCGCTCAGCGCGCTCGCGCCCCGCGACCGGCGTGTGATCGAACTGCGCTACGTCCACCACCGGACTCAGCGCGAGATCGCCCAGGAGATCGGGGTGACCCAGATGCAGGTCTCGCGCATCCTCTCCCGGATCCTCGCGACCCTGCGCGAGCGGCTCGGCGACGTCGCGCCGGGCATCGCTGTGGCCTGAGCGGACACGATCCGCTCGGTCCGTGCGCTCGACAGGGTCGTCGGCGAATCTGCCCGCCCGCTCCCCCTCCCCTCAGCGGAGCGGCAACCGCTCGACCGCCGCGAGCACGTCCTCGACGGTCACGGCGAGCAGCGCAGGATCCGGCTCCGCCGCGAAAACGTCGCCGCGGCGGAGGGACGCGTCCGTGAGCACGATGTGCGGTCCCGCGGCCGGCGGTCCCCACTCCTCAGGCGGGGCGGGGCCGAAGATCACGACGGAGGGGATCCCGTAGGCCGAGGCGAGGTGGGCGGCGCCCGTATCCACCGTGACGACGAGCCGAGCGGCGGCGACGACAGCCGCGAAGCCCACGAGGTCGAGGTCGCCGGCGAGCACGTCGGCGGCTCCGAGACCGGCGAGCCGGGCGACCTCGAGCGAGCGCTCGCGCTCGACGTCTCCCCCGGTGAGCACGACGCGATGGCCCGCCGCGGCGAGCCGCGCGGCGACCTCGGCGAACCGATCCGTCGGCCAGTGCCGCGCGCCGTAGAACGCACCGACGTGGACGACGGTCGCGTCCGCCACCACCGGGGGCGCGTCCGGGACGTCGATGCGGACCTCCTCGGGATCGGCCGCGATGCCGTGCGCCGCGAGGAGACGCGTCCAGCGGACGCGCTCGAGGACGCCGTCGACCCACTCCGGTCCGACGGGAGAGTCGGGCCGGTGGGCGATGAGCCGAGCGGGTGCGATCGCTTCGAGCAGTCCGCCGCTCTCGGGCCCTCGGCCGTGCAGGTTGACGGCGACGTCGATCGTCCCCCTCTCGACGGCGAGCGGCTGCGACAGTCCGGGCGTCGGGAGCACGACGTCGACCGCCCCCACGAGGCCCACGATCGGTTCGAGCCACCCGGTCGTCGCGAGCACGATCCGGTGCTCGGGGAAGGCCCGGCGCAGCGCGTGGAGGGCGGG
>CAKTZW010000134.1 GCA_934636065.1 uncultured Labedella sp. | reverse complement strand
AGCCCGTGCAGCGACGCATCCTCTTCCAGATGACGGAGATGGGTCTGCGACCGGACCGGGGCCATGTGAAGTCCGCGCGCGTCGTCGGTGAGGTCATGGGGAAGCTGCACCCCCACGGCGACACGGCGATCTACGACGCGCTCGTGCGCCTCGCTCAGCCCTTCACGCTGCGGGTGCCGCTCGTCGACGGCCACGGCAACTTCGGCTCGCTCGACGACGGCCCGGCCGCACCGCGCTACACCGAGGCCCGCCTCGACGCGGCCGCGCTCGCGCTCACGGAAGGACTCGACGAGGACGTCGTCGACTTCGTCCCGAACTACGACAACCAGTTCACCCAGCCGGACGTGCTCCCGGCCGCCTTCCCGAACCTGCTCGTCAACGGCGCGAGCGGCATCGCCGTCGGGATGGCGACGAACATGGCGCCCCACAACCTCGTCGAGGTGATCGGTGCGGCCCGTCACCTGCTCACGCATCCGGACGCGACCCTCGAGGACCTCATGGAGTACGTCCCCGGACCCGACCTGCCGTCCGGCGGGACGATCGTGGGTCTCGACGGAATCCGGGACGCCTACTCGACCGGTCGCGGAGCCTTCAAGACCCGGGCGCGCGTGAGCGTCGAGAACCTCACGGCCCGCAAGGCGGGCCTCGTGGTCACCGAGCTGCCGTATCTCGTCGGGCCGGAGAAGGTGATCGAGAAGATCAAGGACGGTGTCGGCTCGAAGAAGCTGAGCGGGATCTCCGACGTCACCGACCTCACCGACCGCACCCACGGTCTGCGTCTCGTCATCGGGATCAAGACCGGCTTCAGCCCGGAGGCGGTGCTCGAACAGCTCTACCGCTACACGCCGCTCGAGGACTCGTTCAGCATCAACAACGTCGCCCTCGTGGACGGCGGCCCGCGCACCCTCGGGCTGCGCGAGCTCCTGCAGGTCTACGTCGACCACCGGCTCTCCGTCGTCACGCGGCGCTCCCGCTACCGACTGGACCGTCGTCGGGAGCGACTGCACCTCGTCCAGGGGCTCCTCGTGGCCATCCTCGACATCGACGAGGTCATCCAGGTCATCCGATCGAGCGACGACACCGACCAGGCGCGCACGCGCCTCATGGAGGTCTTCGACCTCTCGACCGTGCAGTCGGAGTACATCCTCGAACTTCGGTTGCGTCGCCTCACCCGGTTCTCGCGCATCGAGCTCGAAGCCGAACGCGATTCCCTGCAGCGCGAGATCGAGGAGCTCGAGCGCCTGCTCGCCTCCGACGCCGCCCTCCGTGCCCTCGTCTCCGACGAACTCGAGGAGATCGCGGAACGCTTCGGAACCGCCCGGCGGACACTCCTGACGGCCGCGCGCCCGAGCATCGCCGGGGCGTCGCGCTCGAAGAACGCCCCCGTCCTCGAGGTCGCCGACGTCGCGTGCCGCGTGTTCCTGTCCACGACAGGGCGCATCGTGCGCGTCGATCTGCCGGAGGGGGCCGACGCGATCGTGCCGCCGTCCCGGCGGTCCAAGCACGACGCGATCCGCTCGGCCGTCGACACGACGAGCCGATCGGAGATCGGCGCGATCACGTCGCGAGGCCGCATGGTGAGGTTCAGCCCAGTCGACCTCCCCGTCGTGCCTCCGCAGAGCGTCCAGCTCGGCGCCGGCGTGAGGGTCGGCGACTACCTCGCGCTGTCCGACCGCAACGAGAAGGTCCTCGCTCTCAT
This sequence comes from uncultured Labedella sp., assembly GCA_934636065.1. Lineage (GTDB taxonomy): Bacteria > Actinomycetota > Actinomycetes > Actinomycetales > Microbacteriaceae > Labedella. The sequence continues at coordinate 4,204 of CAKTZW010000134.1, read as the reverse complement.
GACCCTCGACGAGCAGCGGCCCATCGCGCTCGGCACGACGAGCGGGATCGTCAAGCGCGTCGCCCCCGGCGAATGGCCGGCCCGTCCCGACGTCGAGCTCATCGCGCTCAAGCCCGGAGACGCCGTGGTCGGTGCCGCGACGGCGGCCGACGGCGACGAGCTCGTCTTCATCGCCGACGATGCCCAGCTCCTGCGTTTCTCGGCCGGTTCCGTGCGGCCGCAGGGGCGCTCGGCCGGAGGCATGGCGGGCGTCAAGCTCTCCGCCGGAGCGACGGCCGTGCACTTCGGCGTCGTCCCGGCCGACACCGACGCCGTCGTCGTCACGGTCGCGCACAACTCGACCACCCTCGACGGCACGGACCCGGGGAGCGGCAAGGTCTCGGACTTCACCGAGTTCCCCGCGAAGGGTCGCGCCACGGGCGGCGTCCGAGCGCAGCGCTTCCTGCGCGGCGAGGACCGGATCGGCCTGGCCTGGGTCGGAGTCCCACCGGCGCGGGCACTCGGCGCCGACGGTTCCCTCCGCACCCTCCCGGAGCGGGGCGCCAAGCGCGACGCCTCCGGGACGACGCTCGACGCTCCGATCGGATCCGTCGGCGCTCCGATCGCCTGAGCCGCGCGACGATCGACCGCCCGACCGCTCCGAGGCGGTGTGGACGGCGGGCTCATCGTCCCGTATTGAGGCTCAGACGTCGATGCGATCGCGCGACAGCCGATCGGAGCTGTCGATGATGTACTCCTTGCGGGGCGCGACCTCGTTTCCCATCAGGAGCTCGAAGACGTTGCCCGCCATCTCGGCATCCTCGATGCGGACCCGACGCAGGGTGCGATGGGCCCGTTCCATCGTGGTCGAGGCGAGCTGCTCCGCGTCCATCTCACCGAGTCCCTTGTAGCGCTGGATCGGCTCCTGGTATCGCTTGTTGCTGCGCTTCAAGCCGGTGAGCACGCCTTGGAGCTCCTGCTCGGAATAGGTGTAGAGGACGTCGTTGGGCTTGGAGCCCGGGTTCACGACGACGACGCGGTGCAGCGGAGGCACGGCGGCGAAAACGCGTCCGGCCTCGATGAGCGGACGCATGTAGCGGAAGAACAGGGTGAGCAGCAGCGTGCGGATGTGCGCGCCGTCGACGTCGGCGTCGCTCATGAGGATGACCTTGCCGTAGCGGGCGGAGTCGAGGTCGAACGAGCGCCCCGAACCCGCTCCGATCACCTGGAGGATCGACGCGCACTCCGCGTTCGAGAGCATGTCGCTCACGGACGCCTTCTGCACGTTGAGGATCTTCCCCCGGATCGGCAGGAGCGCCTGGAACTCGCTGTTGCGGGCGAGCTTCGCGGTGCCGAGGGCCGAATCGCCCTCGACGATGAACAGCTCGGTCGAGGCGACGTCGCTCGAGCGGCAGTCGACGAGCTTCGCCGGCAGCGTCGAGCTCGCGAGCGCGTTCTTCCGGCGCTGCGTCTCCTTGTGAGCGCGCGCGGAGATGCGTGACTTCATCTCGGCGACGACCTTGTCGAGGACGAGTGCGGTCTGCGCCTTGTCCTCCCTCTTGGTGGAGGCGAAGCGCTCCTTGAGCCGCTCCCCGATGACGCTCGCGACGATGGCCCGCACGGCCGGCGTGCCGAGCACCTCCTTCGTCTGCCCCTCGAACTGCGGCTCGGGCAGCCGGACCGTCACGACGGCCGTGAGTCCCGCGAGGACGTCGTCCTTGTCGAGCTTGTCGTTACCGACCTTCAATCGGCGAGCGTTCTGCTCGACCTGCGCCCTGACCACCTTGAGCAGCCCCTGCTCGAAGCCGGCCTGGTGCGTGCCGCCCTTCGGTGTCGCGATGATGTTGACGTAGCTCTTGACCGTCGTGTCGTAGCCGGAGCCCCACCGCAACGCGACGTCGACCGAGCACGTGCGCTCGATCTCGGTCGGGACCATCGCACCGCTCTCCTGCAGCACGGGAACCGTCTCGGAGAAGGTGCCGTCGCCCGTGAGCCGCCAGGTGTCGGTCACGGGAGCGTCGCTCGAGAGGAAGTCGACGTACTCGGAGATGCCGCCCTCGTAGCGGAACTCGGAGACCGTCGGGGCCTCGCCCGTAGCGGGCGTGGCCCGCTCGTCGTCGATCCGGATGCCGAGTCCGGGCACGAGGAACGCCGTCTGCCGCGCGCGGGCGTGCAGGTCATCCACGTTGAAGGCGGCCCCGGGCGTGAAGATCTGCCGGTCGGCCCAGTAGCGGACCCGCGTCCCCGTCACGCCCTTCTTCACCTTGCCGACGACCCGTAGCTCGCTGCGACTCTCGAAGGGGGCGAAGGGCGAGTCGGGGCTCCGGCCGGCCGAATCGTCGAAGATGCCGGGCTCACCGCGGTGGAACGACATGGCCCAGGTCTTGCCGTCGCGATCGACCTCCACATCGAGCCGCTCGGACAGGGCGTTGACGACGGAGGCTCCGACGCCGTGCAGGCCGCCCGACGCCGCGTACGAGCCGCTGCCGAACTTGCCGCCGGCGTGCAGCTTGGTGAAGACGACCTCGACGCCCGAGAGCCCCGTCTTCGGCTCGACGTCGACAGGGATCCCGCGCGCGGAATCCCGGACCTCGACGCTGTCATCCGGATGGAGGACGATCCCGATCTCGGTGCCGTGACCCGCGAGCGCCTCGTCGACGGAGTTGTCGATGATCTCCCAGAGGCAGTGCATGAGCCCGCGGGAGTCCGTCGAGCCGATGTACATGCCCGGTCGTTTCCGGACCGCCTCGAGACCCTCGAGGACGGAGAGATGGCGGGCGGAGTAGTCGGTCACGGATGACCAGCCTAGTTCGGCCGGGGCTCCGAACCTCGATCGACACGGTCCGTCGTCCACCGCGAGCGGGCACGTACGCGCACAGCGAAATGCTCCGCAATGGGGCAGAAAGCCGCACGCCGCGTGGTTGTATTGGAGGACCACGCAGAACGCAGTAGGTCGAACAGGAGGAGCCCCATGGAATACACCACGAGCCAGGGCGAGCAGCTCGAGTCGAGCGCTCCCCAGCTGACGGCGGCCGACCGCTGCGACAGCTGCGGAGCCCAGGCCTACATCCGTGTCGAAATGAACTCGGGCGAGCTCTTGTTCTGCGCCCACCACGGACGCAAGTACCAGGAGAAGCTCTCGAGCGTCGCTCAGAGCTGGCACGACGAGTCGGCGCGACTCCTCGAGGACACCCGCGCCTGACCCGCCTCGTCGGATCGACGTCGAACGGCCGCCACGATCTCGTGGCGGCCGTTCGTCGTTCCGCGTGCGATCAGTCGGTCGCCCGGGAGCCGGTCGAGTCCGAATAGCGTCGCTCGATCGCCGGAGTGAGGCGCACGACGATCTCCTCACCGATCGTGCCCAGGGCGTCGGCCCAGTCCTGGAGCGTCGGCTCGCCCCGCTCTTCCCGCCCGAAGAGCGTCACGACCGCGCCGACCGGGAGAGGCTCGTGCACGTGCGTCTCGTTCAACCCGATCGAGACGGGGACGCGGCGCCCGCCGACGGTCGCCTCGAGCGGGCCCGGCCTCGTGAGCAGACCATCGACGGCACCGATCGCGAGCACGGCGTGCCCGGCATCGGTGTGCCCGAGGACTCGCGCGCGCAGGGACATCACGGGCGTGATCCCGAGGGAGGACGGGGAGACGCCGTCGCCCGGTGCGATCCCGTAGCCGAACGCGCCGACCCTGACCACGTCGAACCGGCTGTCGGCTCGAGCGAAGGACGCCGCGCTCGCCGCGAGATGCCGCACGAGCCCGGCACGTCGGTACGGAGACACCTGAGCCACGGCGTGTTCGAAGGCCGTGATCGAGGCCGTGTCCTCGTCGTCGGACGCCTCCGCGATGTGCGTCCAGACGCCCGCGAACACGACGGTCCCGGCGGCGGTCGCCGTCTCGATGGCGGAGACGAGGGACGGCCAGTCCTCGGGACGGGCCCCTGCACGTCCGAGGCCGGTGTCGATCTTCGCGTGCACGATCGGGACGGAACCCCGGGCGGTGCGGAGAACGCGTTCGAGCTGTTCGACGCTCGAGACGCCGAGCTCGACGCCCGCCGCCACCGCCTCGCCGTAGTCCTCGTCGGGCCCGAAGAGCCACGCGAAGAGACGGACGTCCGGCGCGAGTCCCGTGCGACGGAGGGTGACGCCGACCGCGGCGTCGAGCACGCCGACGAATCGGACCCCCTCGGCGACCGCCGTCTCGATGATGGCGTCGAGGCCGTGGCCGTAGG
>CAKTZW010000133.1 GCA_934636065.1 uncultured Labedella sp. | reverse complement strand
AGCCGAACGAGAAGCGTCCGGGCGCCCTGCCGCTCGTCGTGCTGCACGGCGGCCCGGGCATGGCCCACAACTACCTCGAGAACCTCGAGCACCTGGCCGGGGAGGCGGCCCTGCCGCGCTCGTTGGCGCTCAAGGTCATACGGCAGCTCCAGTCACCAGGCCGGCGTCGGCTGCTGCCGTGCAAGGGTTCGCCGGTCTCCAGGCTCACCAGCCGAGAGACCGAGGTGCTCGGGCTGATGGCCGACGGGCTCTCCACCGAGCAGATCGCCGAGAAGCTCTTCGTCGCGGCGGGGCGCGTGCTCGCGCCGGACGGCGAGCTCTGGACCGTGTGGAACTCCCCGCTCCGATACCGGGAGGCGCTCGAGCGGCACGTCGGCCCGACGGAGCAGGTCGCCCGGAACCGGACCTTCACCGTCACCGTCTCCCGTCGGCGCTGACCGACGCGAATCCTCCTCGCGACTGATGATCGGCCGTCGGGCGTCCGGATAGTCTGACCGCGGTCGTCAGGGGGCGGGGCATGTCGAGATTCACACCGGTCGAGGAGCGCATCGACGCTCTCGCGCATCGGGTCCTCGCCGGCGCTCCGGACGGCGGAGCGCGAGCCCGACTGGTCGAGTTCCTCGTGTTCGGCGCGAAGCAGGCGTGGGCCTGCGTCTTCGGAGCGCTCCTCCTCGTCGCGATCGTCGCGGCCCGCCTCTGGTATCCCGACGACGCCGCCATCGCACGCAACGACATGCTCGTCATCGCGGCCGTCGCCATCCAGGTCTTCATGCTCGTCGCACGGCTCGAGTCGGGCCGCGAGCTCTGGGTCATCGTGCTCTTCCATGTCGTGGGCACGATCATGGAGCTGTTCAAGACCGACGTCGGTTCGTGGAGCTATGAGGACGGGGGGATCCTCCACATCGGCGCCGTCCCGTTGTTCAGCGGCTTCATGTATGCCGCGGTCGGCTCCTACATGGTCAGGGTCTACAGGCTCTTCGACCTGCGGTTCGCCCGGTATCCGCGCGTGTGGGTCACGGCCGTCGTCGCGGCGCTCATCTACGCGAACTTCTTCACGCACCACTTCATCGTCGACCTCCGCTGGCCGCTCGTCGCCGCGATCGTGGTGATCTACGCCCGCACCATGATGCACGTGCAGGTGTTCCGCTCGACCGTGCGGATGCCGATCCTTGTCGCGTTCCTGCTGGTCGCCCTCTTCATCTGGTTCGCCGAGAACATCGCGACGGCCGCCGGAGCGTGGATCCATCCGCACCAGGAGACGGGGTGGGAGCTCGTTCCGCTCACCAAGCTCGTCGCGTGGTTCCTGCTCATGATGATCTCGGTCGTGCTCGTCACCTTCGTCTACCCGCCCCGCGCCCCGTCCTCGCCGTCCGCGCGCCCGGCCGCTCCCTCACCGAGATAGAGCTTTCGCGTCCTTTCGCGTCGTTCCGCGGCACCGGAGCGCCTCGAAACGACGCGAAAGCTCGACGTCCGTCGCGAGAGGGAGCGGGACGGGTGCCGGTCAGCGCGCCCGGGAGTCGAGCGCGTCGTTCTCGCCGGCCGGGGTGGCCTGGTCGATCGGCGGCCCGACGCGCCCTTGATCGCGCGTCTTGGCGAGGCTCGCGATCGTGGCGACGGCGATCGTGGCTCCGATGAACAGGAGCGAGAACCAGATCGGGATCTCGGGCGCCCACAGCATCGGTTCGCCGCCGTTGATGAAGGGGAGCTCGTTGACGTGCATGGCGTGCAGGACGAGCTTCACACCGATGAAGGCGAGGATCACCGCGAGCCCCTGCGCGAGGTACACGAGGCGCTCGAGCAGTCCGCCGATGAGGAAGTAGAGCTGCCGCAGCCCCATGAGGGCGAACGCGTTCGCCGTGAAGACGATGTACGCCTCTTCCGTGAGCCCGTAGATCGCGGGGATCGAGTCGACCGCGAAGACGAGGTCGATGACGCCGATCGCGATGATGACGAGCAGCATCGGCGTGAAGAAGCGCTTCCCGTCGAGCTTCACGGAGATGCGGTCGCCGTGATAGTCGTCGGTGAGCGGGAGGATCCGTCGGGCGAGCTTCACGGCCCGGCCGTTGGCGGGATCGCTCTCATGGTCGGCGAAGGCCTGACGGTACGCCAGGACGAGCAGGAGCGCTCCGAACACGTAGAAGATCGACGAGAAGTTCTCGATGAGCGTCGCGCCCACCGCGATGAAGACGCCGCGCAGGACGAGCGCGATGATGATGCCGATCATCAGCACCTTCTGCTGGTACGCCTTGGGCACGGCGAAGCCCGTCATCACGATGAGGAAGACGAACAGGTTGTCGATCGACAGCGCCTTCTCCGTGAGGTAGCCGGCGAAGTACTCGCCGCCGAACGTCCACCCGGACACGACCCCGATCCCGACGCCGAACAGCAGCGCGAGTCCGATGTAGAACGCCGACCAGCGGGCGGACTCGCCGATGCTCGGTTCATGGGGCTTCCGCACATGGGCGAAGAACTCGTAGACGAAGAATGCGATCGTGATCGCGATGGTGATCAGCCAGACGGCGGGGGAGATGTTCACGCAGGGGCTCCAGAGGGGTCGACGGTGAGGACCAAAGTCTCATCCGCCTCCGCGCCGGCCGTGCCGGTGCACGACCGACGGTTACTGCGCGAGGCCGGTGCTCCGGATCCCGTCGATGGGACCGTACTGACGAAGGCACCGGTCGTGGATTACTCCCCTTGCAGGCACGACATTAGCGGGGCAACCTGAGCGATCGCCCTCAGCGGCGTCGCACTCCCCATGCCCGCCGGAGCGGCGTGCGCCGACGACCGCGCCGTGACAGGCTGGACGGGTGACACCGACGCGATCCGACACCGATCTCTCGAGGAGCCCCGAGCTCCTCGACGAGTCCGCGCTCGCGTCGGCGTGGGTCACGATCGTGTGGAACGACCCGGTCAATCTCATGTCCTACGTGTCCTTCGTGTTCCGCAGCTACTTCGGCTTCCCGCGCGAGGAGGCGGAGCGTCTCATGCTGCTCGTGCACAATGACGGTCGCGCCGTCGTCGCCACGGGCAATCGCGAGGAGATGGAGCGGCACGTCGAGGCGATGCACGGATACGGCCTGTGGGCGAGTGTCGCGAAGGCGGACGCGTGAGCACGTTCGCCGCGACGACCGACGGTCGAGTTCTCGCCCACTTCGACGAGACCGAGGCGCAGGTGCTGCTGTCGCTGTCGCGCCAGTTCAGCGACCTACTCAACGACGTCACCAACCCGTCTGCGCTCATCGACCCGGCGATGCGACGCCTGTTTCCCGACGCGTATCGCGACGACGCGAGCGCGTCGGACGAGTTCCGGCGCTATACGCAGCAGGACCTCGCGATCGCGAAGGTCAACGCCGCGGAGCGGGTGCAGCTCGCGCTCGAGGGCAACCTCGTCCCGCCGATCGACGAGGACCTGCCGGACGGACGGACCGCGCTCGGATTGAGCATCGACGACGGCTGGTCGTGGCTGCGGCACCTCACCGACGTGCGCCTGACCCTCGCCGCCCGGATGGGCGTCGTCGACGACCCCGCAGCGTTCGATGACGACGTCGACCCCGACTCCCTCACCGAGGAGGAGCTTCTCACGCGGAGTCTGTTCGACTGGGTCGGCTACGTGCAGGAGCTGCTCGTCGCGGCTCTCGACGATGCGATCGGTGCGCGCGAGACGGACCCGCCGGCTTCCGGCTCGTCCTCCGCGGGGGCGTAGTCGTCGAGTCGTAGCCTGGGTGACCATGCACATCCTCATGCTGAGCGACCAGCACGCCGAGTCGGCCGGGGGGGTGCAGGTCTCGATCCGCCTGCAGACGAAGTTCCTCGAGCGCGCGGGCCACACGGTCACGGTCTGCGCGCCCCGGATGCATGCGGCGCACGCCCACGACCCGCACGACGTCGACACACGTTCGCTGCCCATCACGCTCGACCGCGAGTACTCGGCATCCCTGCCGGGACGACGCACCGACGCGGAACTCGACAGGGCGATGGCGTCGCGACCGCCGGTCGACGTCGTGCACGTCCAGGCCGATTTCTGGCAGGCGATCATCGGCTACCGGTTCGCGGAGCGGCACGGCCTCCCCGTCGTGCACACGTTCCACAACCACGTCGAGTTCGGCATCGAGCATGTCGTGTCGGCGCCGCGGCTGGCCGTCCGCGCGATGCTCTGGGCGCAGCGACGTGTGCTCCGGCCCCGGATGTCGCGTCTCGCGCCGAGCGCCTGGAGCTATCTCGACGAGTTCGCGCTGCGCGCGTCCGCTCTCGTCGCCCCGAGCCGCCACTTCGCAGAGCTGCTCGAGAGCAAGGGCGTCGGCTCGGACATCGCCGTCGTGTCGACGGGCGTCGACGACGACCTGGTGGACGATGTGCGCTCCGGATCGGGTGACGGGGCTCGGACGGCAGAGCGGCCGCGTCCCGTGTTCCTCTGGATGGGACGCATGAGCGCGGAGAAGCGCCTCATGGAGTTCCTCGAAGCGGTCAGGCTCTCCGGCGCCGACGCGGAGTTCCGCCTCTACGGCGCGGGACTGCTGTTGTCGAAGGCGCGTGCGTTCGTCGAGCGTCATGGGCTCGGGGACCGCGTCGTCTTCGCGGGCCGGGTCCCCTATCGCGAATCGCTTCGCGCGATGGCGGACGCCGACGCTCTCGTCCAGACCTCGATCGGGTTCGAGACGCAGGGGATGACGGTGTTCGAGGCCACCGTGATGGGGACGCCGTCGATCGTGAGCGACCCGGCCGTCGCCGCCGAGCTCCCGGGCGACGTCATCAGGCAGCCGACCGATGGCAGCGTGGCCGCGTTGGCGAGCGCTCTCTCGGAGACGGTGACGGCGATCACGCGGGGAGAGTTGTCGCGGGTGGCCGAGGAACGGGGCCGGGCCTACCTGCAATCGACGCAGACGGAACGCATGGTCGCCATCTACGAGCGGGTCGTGGCTCGCGAGCATGGCGAGGGCTGATCCCCGGAATTCCGGCGTTCAGAGGCGCGACACGCCCGGGATGCACGCGAGATTTGCACGACCCCCGGAACCCACGTAATGTCTTCCTTGTTGCCCCGAGCGGAACGGAAAGCGGGAAGCGGCGAGAGAATGAAAAACTCAACCGCCAGCTCAGCATCCGAACCCCATGTAGCAGCCAAAATCCTAGTCTAAAACGCTGATCCTCTTGTAGTGATCGCCTCACATGGCTAAGATTGAAAATCCACTCCGGAGCACGTCAAATGCCCCACTCGAGTTCGATCTGATCGGCTCGGAAGCGAGTTTGACACCGCGAAACGAAGTGGTTAGGTTGGACAAGTTGCCCCGAAGGGCTGCCGGAAGGCAAGCAGTCGGGAGCGCCCGATCCTTGAGAACTCAACAGCGTGCACAATGTCAAATGCCAAAAACCTCGTGGCTGATCTTGACGCAAGTCAACATCACTGACGCAAGTCAGTAGCCGACTCCGGTCGGCGAGTCGTGAGATTCCTTTGGAAAAAGATTGAACAACAAAGCAAGTCAGTAATGATTTGTTCTGTCAGTTTCGAACTCGTATCGCTTCTGCCCATTCCGGCGGGACGGTACACAAAATGTGCCGGGCGTTCGCGTCCGTGCAAATAAACATTTACGGAGAGTTTGATCCTGGCTCAGGACGAACGCTGGCGGCGTGCTTAACACATGCAAGTCGAACGGTGAAAGAGGAGCTTGCTCCTCTGGATCAGTGGCGAACGGGTGAGTAACACGTGAGTAACCTGCCCTTGACTCTGGGATAAGCGTTGGAAACGACGTCTAATACCGGATATGAACCGTGGAGGCATCTCCTGCGGTTGGAAAGAATTTCGGTCAAGGATGGACTCGCGGCCTATCAGCTAGTTGGTGAGGTAACGGCTCACCAAGGCGACGACGGGTAGCCGGCCTGAGAGGGTGACCGGCCACACTGGGACTGAGACACGGCCCAGACTC
>CAKTZW010000132.1 GCA_934636065.1 uncultured Labedella sp. | reverse complement strand
CACGGAGACCTGGTCGCTCGCGAAGTGGCCGAAGGTCTCGCTGAAGCGATCGAGGTGCTCGGCGACGCTCGAGCCCTCGGCGGCGAGCCGAGCGGCGAGGTCGAGGAACGCGACAGCGGCCGAGATGCCGTCCTTGTCGCGAACCGTGTCCGGATTGACGAGGTAGCCGAGCGCCTCCTCGTACCCGAAGACGAGACCCGGTGCCCGGGAGACCCACTTGAACCCGGTGAGCGTGTCCGCGAACTCGAGTCCGTAGCGTTCCGCGACGGCAGCGAGGGCCGGCGACGACACGATCGAGCACGCGAGCGTGCCCTCCGGGGCGCCCTCGTCGGGTGAGGTGAGGGACTCGGCGGCGCGCCACCCGAGCAGCGCACCGACCTCGTTCCCCGTGAGCCGACGGTAGCCGCTCTCGCTCGACGCGTCCGGGACGGCGACGGCCAGCCGGTCGGCGTCCGGGTCGTTCGCGAGGACGAGGTCGGCGGCGTTCGCCCGCGCCGTGGCGTAGGCGAGATCGAGCGCGCCGGGCTCCTCAGGGTTCGGGAAGGAGACGGTGGGGAAATCGGGGTCGGGACGGAGCTGTTCGGCGACTGCCACGGGCGCCGCGAGCCCGGCCGCCTCGAACACGCGCGACGCGGTCTCCCATCCCACGCCGTGCATCGCGGTGTAGACGACCACCGGCTGCGCGCTCGGCGGCGTCGAGGCCACGCGCGCCGTCCGGGAGATGTACGCGTCGACGACGTCCTCGTCGGCCGTCTCGTAGCCGTCGGAGCGCGGAAGATCGGCGATCGACCCGGCCGCGACGGCGTCGATGGCGGCGGCGATCTCGGCGTCGACGGGCGACACGATCTGGGAACCGCCATCGCGGTCGCCGAGGTAGACCTTGTAGCCGTTGTCGCGCGGCGGATTGTGGCTCGCGGTGACCATCACCCCGGCGCTGACGTCGAAGTGGCGCACCGCGAAGGCGAGCACGGGGGTGGGGAGGAGCCGGGGGAGCAGGATCGCCCGCACGCCGGCGCCGGCCATGAGCTCGGCCGTGTCCTCGGCGAAGACGCGGGAGTTCTTCCGGCCGTCGTACCCGATCACGATGGAGGGGCTCTCGCGGTGCGCGACGAGCCAGTCCGCGAGCCCGCGCGCCGCTTGAGCGACGAGCACGCGGTTCATCCGGTTCGGTCCGGCGGCGAGCTCGCCGCGCAGTCCCGCCGTGCCGAAAGCGAGGCGCGAGCCGAAGCGCTCGGAGAGCTCCGCCTCGGCCTCGGTGGAGCCCTGCTCCGCCGCGGCGATGAGCGCGCTCAGTTCCGTCCGCGTCTCCTCATCCGGGTCTTGCTCGAGCCAGGCGTTCGCGCGAGCAAGCAGGTCGGCGGCGCTCACAGTCGCTCCACGACACGGGCCAGGAGGTCGCTGATCATCGGCTCCGCGGCGCGGCCGGCCTCGATGACCTCCTCGTGCGACAGCGGGGTCTTCTGGATCCCGGCGGCGAGGTTGGTGATGAGGGACAGTCCGAGCACCTCCATGCCGGCCTGACGTGCGGCGATCGCCTCGAGAGCCGTCGACATGCCGACGATGTGCCCGCCGATGGCCTTCGCCATCTGCACCTCGGCCGGGGTCTCGTAGTGCGGTCCGCGGAACTGGCAGTACACCCCCTCGTCGAGGTCGGGGGCGACCTCGCGGGCTACGGCCCGCAACCGGGACGAGTAGAGGTCCGTCAGGTCGATGAAGGTGGCGCCCTCGAGCGGCGAGTCCGCGGTCAGGTTGATGTGATCGCTGATGAGGACCGGGGTGCCGGGACTCCAGCTCTCCTTGATCCCGCCGGCGCCGTTCGTGAGGATCATCGTGCTCGCGCCCGCGGCGGCGGCGGTGCGCACACTGTGGACGACCCGCCGGACCCCGTGCCCCTCGTAGTAGTGCGTGCGGGCGCCGATGACGAGGGCGTGCTTCCCCGAGGGCAGCCGCACCGAGCGGAGCGTACCGACGTGTCCGACGAGCGCCGGCTTCGAGAACCCGGGGATCTCCGTCGCGGGGATGGTCGCGACGGTCTCGCCCATCAGCTCGGCGGCGCGACCCCAACCGGAGCCCAGCGTGAGGGCGATGTCGTGCCGCGCGACCCCCGAGAGCTCCGCGATGCGCTCAGCGGCCTGCGCCGCGACGGTGAACGGGTCGACGCCCGGAGCGTCCAGAGGATTCGACGAGGATTCAGCCATCCCACCACTCTAATCCGGGGTGATCCCGGCGTCGTGGAGGCGCCCGCCCCGCTCCGCGCGAGGGTCCCCGCCCGAATTGGTGCGGGTGTGCCGGTCCTGCGAGAATCGACGCATGGCTTACGAGTTTGAGCGGAAACAGCGGATCGCCGTCCTCGGCGGGGGACCGGGCGGCTACGAGGCCGCCCTCGCGGGGGCCCAGCTCGGCGCGGAGGTCACGCTCGTCGAGCGCGTCGGGGTCGGTGGGTCGGCCGTCATCACCGACGTCGTCCCGTCGAAGTCGCTCATCGCGACGGCCGAGGCCGCCATCGCCGTCCGGGAGTCCTCCGAGCTCGGCGTCCAGTTCTACGGTCGCACCGGCGACGGGAAGCCCGTGCGTCCCGAGGTCGCCGTCAATCTCGCCGCCGTCAACAAGCGCCTCCTCGGCCTCGCTCGTCAGCAGTCGGAGGATCTGCGATCGAACCTCCTCGAGAACGGGGTCCGGATCGTCACGGGGGAGGGTCGCCTCGACGGCCGCGACGCCGTGATCGTCTCGACGGAGCCGGGCGGGTCCGGTACCGACTTCGACCGCATCGAGGCCGATACGATCGTCGTCTCCGTCGGTGCGAGCCCGCGCATCCTCCCCACCGCGATCCCCGACGGCGAGCGGATCCTGACGTGGACGCAGCTCTACAACCTCTCCGCGATCCCCGAGCACCTCATCGTCGTCGGCTCGGGCGTCACGGGCGCGGAATTCGCGTCGGCCTACCGCGCCCTCGGCTCCGAGGTGACGCTCGTCTCGAGCCGCGACCAGGTCCTGCCGGGCGAGGACGCCGACGCCGCCGCCGTGATCGAGCGCGTCTTCAAGCGCAACGGCATGACGGTCCTCGCGAAGTCCCGCGCCGAATCGGTCGTGCGCTCGGACTCGGGCGTCGTGGTGACCCTGTCCGACGGCCGGACGGTCGAGGGCAGCCACTGCCTCATCGCGATCGGCGCGGTCCCGAACACGACGGGCATCGGTCTCGAGGAGGCCGGGGTGCAGCTCTCCGAGAGCGGCCACGTCCGCGTGAACCGGGTGGCGCGGACCTCGGTCCCGAACATCTACGCGGCGGGCGACTGCACGACGTTCCTGCCGCTCGCCTCGGTCGCCTCGATGCAGGGGCGCACGGCGATCTTCCACGCGATGGGCGACGCGGTGACGCCGACCGAGCTCCGTAACGTGTCGGCGAACATCTTCACGCAGCCGGAGATCGCGACGGTCGGCTGGACGCAGAAGCAGATCGAGGACGGAGTGGCGCAGGGCGACATCTACAAGCTGCCGCTCGCGTCGAATCCCCGCGCCAAGATGATGGGCATCAAGGACGGGTTCGTGAAGCTCTTCGCCCGCACCGGATCGGGCACGGTCATCGGTGGAGTGATCGTCGCGCCGAAGGCGTCGGAGCTCGTCTTCCCGCTCGCGCTCGCGGTGGAGCACCGCTTGAACGTCGACCAGGTGGCGCGCGCCTTCGCCGTCTACCCGTCGCTCACCGGCAGCATCACCGACGCGGCGAAGGCCCTCCACATCGTCCTCTAACCCCCTCACCACATGAAAACGGAGATGGTGCACGTAGCTACGTGCACCATCTCCGTTTTTATGCAGTGTGGGTCATGGGAAGAGGCGCCGGGACTCGCGCGGGACTCCCGCGGTGTCGAGGATCGATTGCAGTCGCGTCGGATGCACGGCATCGTCGTAGCCCCACCGGGCGAACCCGGTGCTGCGTCGTCGGAGTGTGTCCTCGCGCGACTTCTCCCGCAGGACGGCCCGGCGTGCCGCTTCGGGATCATCCTCGTCCCCGTATTTCGCGTGACCGTCCGCCTCCCCGATCACACGGACTCCCGGCCACCAGAAATCCACCCGAGCGCGGAAGTCACCCGGACCCGCGAACTCCGTCTGCAACTCCGGCGCGGGAAAGCCGAACTCAGCGATGCGTGCTCGACTGAACGACTCGAGCGCGGACTCCGACCGAGGATCGGCGAAACGGCGACTCGCGACGGCCCGGCGCGTTCCCGGCAATCCGCCGACACGGTCGATCGCGGCGTCGAGCTCCTGGTGGATCGCGTCACCGTGACGGTGAGAGCGGAGGAGGGAGTCGATGGTCACCACGCCCTCGGGGAAGGGGACGAGCGTAGCGATGTCGATCGCGGTTTGCGCCGGTGTGGTGATCAAATGCCGACCGAACGGCACCGACTCATGGCGTTCGAAGTCGCACCCGTGGCGACGGAAAGACCCGGACGAGCGGCCGGCTCCCCGCGGCACGAGCACGTCGATCGTCGTCGGCCATGGGCGCCAGACGTCCAGTCCCCAGACGGCCGCGGCGGCGAAGTGCGACACCACGGCCTGATTGCGCAGGCGATCGACGGCCGCGATCACGCGCAGTCGGTGACGGCGGGATCGAGGGAGCCCGCGCCATTCCTCCGTTTCGACGTACGCACCGGGTGCGATCGACAGGAGTCGCCCCCGGCGGAGGTCACGGGCGATATCAGCGTCGCGATGTCCGCTTTCGATGTGATCCTGGCGGCGGATGATGAGTTCGTGATCGTGTTCCATCCGAGCAGGATGGTGCTCAGGTCGACGGACGAGGCGACCGCGGGAACGGTCGGTCGACCGTCCTCGCGGCGTCCCCCTGTGTACGACATGAAAACGGAGATGGTGCACGTAGCTACGTGCACCATCTCCGGTTTTATGCAGTGGGGAGGGAGAGGAGGCGGTGGCCCGCCGAGACCGTCGAGCCGACGGCGGCGTCGATCGACGTGACGACACCGTCCTTCGGCGCCGCGATCGGCTGCTCCATCTTCATCGCCTCGAGCACGAGCAGGAGGTCGCCCTTCACGACGGACTGCCCCTCCTCCACGGCGACCTTCACGATCGTCGCCTGCATCGGCGCCTTCACGTCGTCGCCCGTGGCGGACGCCGTCGCCGTGCCCGCGGAGCCGCGCCGCGGCGGAGGCGTGACGCTGCGGCCGCGCGGGGTCGACGCGGGGAGCAGAGCGTTGGGAAGGGTCACCTCGAGCCGCTTGCCGCCCACCTCGACCACCACGGTGTGGCGCTCGGCCGGGGGCTGCGCCTCGGGGAGCTCGCCGTTCCAGGGTTCGATCTCGCCGGAGAACTCCGTCTCGATCCATCGCGTGAACACGCCGAACCGGCCGTCCTCCGCCGTGAAGGCGGGGTCGCGGACGATGAGTCGGTGGAAGGGGAGGACCGTCGGCAGCCCGGAGACCTCGAACTCGTCGAGCGCGCGCCGGGCACGCTCGAGGGCCTGCTCGCGGTCGCGGCCCGTGACGATGATCTTGCCGAGCAGCGAGTCGAATGCGCCGGAGATGCTGTCGCCGGCGGTGACCCCCGAGTCGAGGCGGATGCCGGGGCCGCCGAACGTCTTGAACACGTGGATCGGACCGGGCTGGGGGAGGAACCCACGCCCCGGGTCCTCGCCGTTGATGCGGAACTCGATGGAGTGACCGATCGGCGCCGGGTCGTCGTAGTCGAGCGTGCCGCCCTCGGCGATCCGGAACTGCTCGCGCACGAGATCGATGCCGGTGACCTCCTCGGAGACGGGGTGCTCGACCTGCAGTCGCGTGTTGACCTCGAGGAACGACACGGTCCCGTCCTGGCCGATGAGGAACTCGCACGTCCCGGCGCCGAGGTAGCCGACCTCGCGGAGGATGGCCTTCGACGCGCTGTAGAGCTGCTCCGTCTGCTCGTCCGTGAGG
>CAKTZW010000131.1 GCA_934636065.1 uncultured Labedella sp. | reverse complement strand
GCGAGGAAGTACGCGGCCGCGAACGGGTAGGCCGTGTTGATCCACGAGAGCGGCCTCGACGAGACGACGAGTTGTTCAAGCGTGCGCACGGGGCCTCCGGGTGCTCGGTCGGAGCAGGCTCCACAACGACGGAAGGACGACCGCCGCGAAGACAGCGTAGGAGAAGTCCTCGATCGGGGCGATCCCGATGAAGATCCCGGAGAGGTGCTCGGCCTCATAGGCCACGAGACCGATCGCGATCATCACGTTGTCGAACACCGCGGTGAGCACGAGCACGACCACGAGGGTCGCGCCGAGCGCGAGCAGGAAGCGGCGGCGGTCGAGGGACCGGAGGGTCGCGACGAGCGCGAGGATCACGGCCGGCACGAGGAAGACGAGGTTGAGGATCGTGTACGTCACGGCCGATCCTCCTCGGGGTGCGTCCCTTCGACAGGCTCAGGGACCGGGCTGTTGCCGACCGGAGGACGGCGCGCGTCGCCTGCGGGGTGCGTGCCTTCGACAGGCTCAGGGACCGGGCTGTCGCCGACCGGAGGACGGCGCGCGTCGCCCGCGGGGTGCGTCCCTTCGACAGGCTCAGGGACCGGGGGCGGTGCGATCGGAGGCTGCGTCGCTGCGACGGGCTCAGGGACCGGGCGGCGTCCGAGGCGCGAGGCCGCGGAGAAGACGTTCATCGTCAGGTAGCAGAGCAGTGTGAGGAACAGGAGTTCCTCGACGGGGAGCTCGGGCGCGACGAGCACTCCCGTCATGAACGGCGTCTGACCGCGGAAGAAGATGCCCAGCCCGATCCCGAGCAGGTCCCAGACGAGGAAGAGCACGACCCCCGCGGGCAGCACGATCGTGGCGCGGCGCACGTCCGCCCAGAAGAAGAGCGAGAACCGCCGGTCGAGCACGACCATGCCGGTGATCGACACGAGCAGCGCGCCGAGGTAGACGACGCTCACGCGGATCCCGTCGGCAGCGGTTCCGGCAGCGGCTCCGTCGAGGTGTCGCCGTTCAGCCGCTTCACGACGAGTTCCGCGCTGATGAGACACATCGGCAGGCCGATGCCCGGGATGGTCGATCCGCCGGCGTAGAGAAGCCCGTCCACGTGCTTGCTGACGTTTCCCGCCCGGAACAGCGCCGACTGGGCGAGCGTGTGCGCGGGTCCGAGCATCGTGCCCCGCCAGGCGTTGAGCGAGTCGACGAAGTCGGCCGGTCCGACGTCGTGCCGCACGACGATGCGCTCCGCGAGGTCGGGGATGCGCGCCCACGACGCGATCTGCGCGATCGCCCGGTCTCCGGCGGCGCGGATCGTCTCGCTCGCACCGCCGCCGAGCGCCGGATCGGCGGGGATCGGGACGAGCACGAAGAGGTTCTCGAAGCCGTCCGGCGCGACGGCGTCCGTCGCGCTCGGCTTGCAGACGTAAAGGGATGCCGGGTCGGGAATACGCGGCGAGCGGCCGCCGATCGCGTCGAAGTTGGCGCGCCAGTCCTCCGTGAAGAAGAGGGTGTGGTGGAGCAGTTCCGGCAGCTCCCCCCGCACGCCGAGCGAGAGGAGCACAGCGCCGGGGCCCGGCGTCCTCCGGTCCCAGTACGACTGCGGGTACGAACGCAGCGACGGCGGCAGGAGCCGCGTCTCCGTGTGGTGGAGATCCGCTGCGGACACCACGGTCGCGGCGTGCTCGACGTGGCGCTCGCCCGCGGAATCGGTCCACTCGACGCCCGTCGCTCGGGCCCGTCGGCGACCGGTGCCGTCGGTGCGGATTCGTCGCACCGTCGCGCCCGTCTCGATGTGCACGCCCGCATCGCGGGCCACGCCGACGATCGCCTCGATGACCCGGGCGAAACCGCCCCGGGGATAATAGACGCCGTCCTCGAGGTCGAGGTGGCTCATGAGGTGGTACATGCTGGGCGTGGCATACGGAGAGGATCCGAGGAACACGGCGGGGTACCCGAGGATCTGGCGCAGCCGGGTATCCGACACGACCGCTCCGGCCGCCGTGTCGAGGTCGGTGCCGAAGAGCTTCGCGAAGCGGGGCAGCTCGCGCACGACATCGGTCGTGAGCAGCGGCCGCAGCGACTCGAACGTCGTGTAGAGGAACCGCCGCTTGGCGAGCTCGTAGACCTCTCCAGCGGAATCCAGGTAGCGCTCGAGCCGCGCGCCGGAGCCGGGTTCGATCCGCTCGAACAGTGCGACGTTCTCGGCCCGTGTCGCCGCGATGTCGATCGGGTCGTCGTGCCCCTCCGAGTAGACGCGGTAGCCCGGCTCGAGGCGGACGAGGTCGAGCTGCTCCGCCGCCGAGGTGCCCATGAGACGGAAGAAGTGATCGAACACCTCGGGCATGAGATACCAGCTGGGGCCGAGGTCGAAGCGGTAGTCGTCGCGCTCCAGCAGACCGGCCCGCCCGCCCAGCTGTTCGTTCTTCTCCAGCAGGACGACATCGCGGCCTCCGCGCGCGAGCAGCGCGGCCGTCGCGAGCCCCGAGATGCCGCCGCCGATGACGACGGTCCGCTCGCCCCTCCCATGTCCGCCGGTCATCGCGGCCGCACCCCTCGCGCAGCGTTCACGGCGATCCTCACCTTCACGGGATTGGGGACGCGGACGCGCGTCGAGACGAGTTCGGAGGCCGGCGTCGCGCGGATGCGACGCGAGAGCTCGGCGAAGAGGTCGTGGGCGAGCAGGACGGCCCGGCGCGACGATGCCGGCAGCCCGTCGAGGGTCGCGGCGGAGGCGGCGAGGTCCGCGTCGATGTCGTCGAGGAGTCTCACCTTGTCCGCCTCGGTGAACGCGTCGACACGGATGCCGGGGAAGTAGCTGCGTCCGAGACCGGCGAAGTCGGCGGCGAGGTCGCGCAGGAAGTTGACCTTCTGGAAGGCCGCGCCGAGCCGCCGCGCTCCCTCCTCGAGTCGCGCCACTTGGGCGGCGTTGCGCCGCTCCCCCGCCAGGAAGATCCGCAGGCACATGAGTCCGACGACCTCGGCTGAGCCGTACACGTAGGCGTCGAAGCTCTCGGGCGTGTGCTCGACGTCCGTGATGTCCGCCCGCATCGACGCGAAGAAGGGACGGGTGAGCGTGTGGTCGATCCCCGCGCGCCGTGCGGCGAGGGCGAAGGCGTGCACGACGAGGTTGGCGCTGTAGCCGATCGCGATCGCGCGTTCGGTCTCCTCCTCGAGCGCGTCGAGGGTGCGGGTGATGGACGCGTCGTCGAGACCGGCGTCGCTCGCGGCCCCGTCCACGATCTCGTCGGCGATGCGCACGAGGGCGTAGACGTTGCGCACGTCACGCCGGACCGGCGGGGCGAGGAGGCGCGCGGCGAGGCCGAAGGACGTGGAGTATCGGCGAATGACGACCGCCGCGGTCTCGATCGCGACGGCGTCGTACTGGGGTCCTCCGGTCACCGCGTCCGCTCCAGGACCGCACGCACGACGGGCGCGAGCTCCTCACGCGTCGCCTCCGGGACGCTGTCGGCGGCGAGCGCCTCCCACGCGCGGTTCGCGTGGTCGCCCGCGAGCAGCTCGGCGTACGTGCGCGCGCCGCTCTCCGTGATGGCCCGGCGCAACCGCACCGCCCCGGTCTCGTCGAGGTCCGGGTCCCCGAAGAGCTCGCGGACGGCTCCCCATTCCGGTCGCGTGGCCGCATGGGCGATGAGGACCGTCCTCTTGCCTTCGCGGAGGTCGCCGGACGCGCTCTTGCCGGTGACGGCCTCCTCCCCGAAGACGCCGAGGACGTCGTCGACGATCTGGTAGGCGATCCCGATGTGCCGCCCGAAGGCGCCGAGCGCCTCGACGGTCGGCAAAGAGGCGCCCGCCAGCACGGCGCCGGCTTGCAGCGGCGCCTCGAAGGAGTACCAGGCGGTCTTGAGACGCTCCATCTCGACGACCTCGTCGACAGTGGGCATCTCGACGTGCAGGGAGAAGTCGACGTCGGTGTACTCGCCGGCGGCGGCAGCGGACACCGCGTCGTCCAGGAGCTCCACCAGGCGGCCACGCGTCAGCTCGTCCGCCCCGGCGTCGCCGACGAGGCGATAGGCGCCCGCGAGGGCGAGATCGCCCGCGATCACGCCCACGGACATCCCGCGATGCTCGGCGAGGGGCAGCGGGATCCCCGCGGTCGTGGCGCGGTCGCGGTAGCTCCCGGAGACGTTGGGACGACCCCGGCGCACGAAGTCGCGGTCGATCACGTCGTCGTGCACGATGAGGGCGGTGTGGAGGAGCTCGAAGGCGGCCGCCACGCGCGACGCCATCTCGATGTCGGTCCCTCCGAGCGTCTCGTAGGCCGCGAGCACCATGCGCGGACGGAACCGCTTGCCTCCCGCGGTGTTCCGGCGGAGGTTCTCGACGAGGTGCACGTATCGCGATCCGAAGCGGGCTCCGCGTGCAGCGGCGACCTCGAACCAGCCGTCGAGCACCTCGTCGACGCGGGGCAATCGTCGCCCGGCGACGACCACGAGATCGTGGGGATCCATTCCTCGACACTAATCGACCGCCGCGGATAATTGCATCATTTAACTAGACTGTCTAATCACCTTGACACGCGTGCCGCGATGCTCTCTGCACGGGCGCGCTCGCGGGTGACCGACAATAGAGGAATGACCGTGGAACAAGTTGTCCTGCTGAGCGAAGACGGCACGCCGATCGGGGTCGCCGACAAGGCCACGGTGCACACCGAGTCGACACCGCTGCACCTCGCCTTCTCGTGCCACGTGTCGGACCCGGATGGCCGGATCCTCGTGACGCGTCGCGCCCTCGCGAAGCGGACGTGGCCGGGAGTGTGGACGAACTCGTTCTGCGGGCACCCGGCTCCCGGCGAGGACATGGAGGCGGCCGTCCATCGCCGGGCGCAGGCCGAGCTCGGGATCGAGCTCGACTCGCTCACCCTCGCGCTCCCCGACTTCCGCTACCGCGCCGTGGACGCCGAGGGGATCGTCGAGTACGAGATCTGCCCCGTCTTCCGCGCCACCACGTCGAGCACGGTGCTGCCGGAGCCCAGCGAGGTCGTCGAGTGGTTCTGGGCGGAGCCGCAGGCCCTCGACACGGCGATCGCCGCGACGCCGTGGGCGTTCAGCCCGTGGCTCACCCTGCAGCTGCCGCTGCTCGCGACGGTCTGAGCGGCCGCGGCGGCACCGACACGATGACCACGACGGACGCCGCGCTCGTCGGACCCGTTCGCGCGCCCGACCTGCACGTCATGACGTTCAACATCCGTCGACCACTCGGCCACTATCCGCCCCGCAGCCCCGACCGCTGGGAGACGCGGAGGGCGGCCGTCGGCGACCTGCTCGCGACGGAGCGCCCGACCATCCTCGGCCTCCAGGAGGCTGTGCCCGCGCAGGCGGCCTTCGTCAAGCGGGCTCTGGGAGAGCGTTACCGCCGGGTCGGTCACGGGCGCGGACGCGATGGCCGTGGCGAAGGCTGCCCGCTCTTCTTCGACGCCGACCGCCTCGGGCTCGAGCGTTGGACGCAGCAGGCCCTGTCCGACGAACCGGGCACCCCGGGTTCCACGAGCTGGGGCAACAGGGTGCCGCGCATCATCGTGGAGGCGACCTTCCGCGATCGCGACACCGGGACGCGCTTCCTCGTCGTCAACACGCACTTCGACCACCTCTCGCGCCGATCGCGCCTCCGCTCCGCCGAGCGCATCCGGTCGCTCGTCGCCGTCCAGGCCCTGCCGGCGATCGTCATGGGGGACCTCAATACGGGAGAGGGCACGCGGCCGATCGAGGCCCTGCTCTCGCCCGTCGACGGGCGGCCGGTGCTCGTCGACGCCTGGTCGGCCGCGGCGCAGCGGCTCTCGCCCGAGTGGGGCACCTTCCCGAACTACCGGGAGCCCCGCTACGACCGGAAGCGGATCGACTGGATCGCGACCTCGCCCGACGTCGAGGTCGCGAGGGTCGGGATCGACGCCCGCCGACCGGGCGGCGTGTGGCCGTCCGACCACCTCCCC
>CAKTZW010000130.1 GCA_934636065.1 uncultured Labedella sp. | reverse complement strand
GCTCGGGAGCTCGCGCACCCCGAGCGACAATCCCTTCGAGACGACGCGCGTGTTCACGGCGAGCTTCGAGCGGATCGAACGCACGGGACTCGGCGCCCCCGGCTTCCACAACACCCCCGACACGGACCCGTCGCTCCCCGCGAACCAGGCGTGGGGTCGGGCGATCCTCGACCGCGTCCCCGAATCGACGCTCGGAGTCGAGACGATCCTCGCCGCCCGGATCACCGACGCGGAGACGCTCGAGGCGACGATCGCCGCCGCCGTTGGGCGCGGCGTCGAGTGGGGCCGCACCCCCGCTGCCGACCGCGCCGAGATGCTCGACCGGGCCGGGCTGTCCCTCGCCGCCCACCGCGACCGCCTCATCGAGGTCTCCGCCGCGGAGACCGGCAAGACGATCGCCGAGTCCGACCCCGAGGTGAGCGAGGCGATCGACTTCGCGCACTACTACGCCGCCCTGGCCCGCCAGCTCGACCGCGTGCAGGGCGCCGTGTTCGTGCCGCCGAAGCTCATCGTGGTGACGCCGCCGTGGAACTTCCCCGTGGCGATCCCCGCCGGCGGGGTGCTCGCCGGTCTCGCCGCGGGCGCCGCGGTCATCATCAAGCCGGCTCCCCAGGCGCGACGCGCCGCCGCCGTGCTCTGCGAGGCGCTGTGGGAGGCGGGCATCCCGCGCGACCTGCTCGTCCTCGCGGACATCGAGGAGGGGGAGCTCGGCCGGCAGCTCATCGCGTCCGACGCCGTCGACCGCGTCATCCTGACGGGGGCGTGGGAGACCGCGAAGCTGTTCCGCTCCTGGAAGCAGGACCTCCCGCTGCTCGCGGAGACGAGCGGCAAGAACGCGATCATCGTCACCCCGAGCGCCGATCTCGACCTCGCGGCCAACGACGTCATCAAGAGCGCCTTCGGTCACGCGGGGCAGAAGTGCTCGGCGTCGAGCCTCGTCATCCTCGTCGGATCCGTCGCGCGATCGGACCGGTTCCGCCGTCAGCTCGTCGACGCCGCGATGTCGCTCCGGATCGGCTACCCCGAGGACCCCACGAGCCAGATGGGCCCGATCGTCGAGCCGGCGTCCGGCAAGCTCCTGCACGGGCTCACGGAGCTCGGCGTCGGCGAGGAGTGGCTCGTCGAGCCGAAGCAGCTCGACGACACGGGGAAGCTCTGGTCTCCCGGCATCCGCTCGGGCGTCGCACCGGGCTCGTACTTCCACCTCACCGAGTTCTTCGGTCCCGTGCTCGGCGTCATGCACGCGCGCACGCTGTCGGACGCGATCCGTATGGCCAACGCCGTGGACTACGGCCTCACGGCCGGACTGCACACGCTCGACCCGGTGGACCTCGAGGAGTGGCTCGCGGGGATCGAGGCCGGCAACCTCTACGTGAACCGCGGCACGACCGGCGCGATCGTGCAGCGGCAGCCGTTCGGCGGCTGGAAGCGCTCCTCCGTCGGTGCGGGCACGAAGGCGGGTGGGCCGAACTATCTGCTCGGTCTCGGTTCGTGGCGCTCCGCCGTCGGATCCGCGAGCTCCACGCTGCACCTGCGCGGACTCGACCCGCGCATCACGAGCATCATCGAGGCGGCCCAGCCGTCGCTCGCCTACGAGGATTTCGACGTGCTGCGGCGCTCGGCGCTCTCGGACGCGGTCGCGTGGGGCACGGAGTACGGCGAGGTGAAGGACGTCTCGGGGCTCGGCCTCGAGCGCAACATCCTCCGCTACCGGCCGGTGCCCGTCGCCGTTCGCGCCACGCCCGATGCCACGATCGGCGAGCTCGTGCGGATCGTCGTCGCGGCGGTGCGGTCGCGCTCGGCCTTCACGCTGAGCGTCGCTCGCGGCCTCCCGACGCCGCTGTTGCGCGCGCTCGGATCGCTCGAGGTCCCGCTCGCCGTGGAGACGGACGACGAATGGGTCCGGCGGATCGCCGCGGGTACGCCGAGCGACGAGAACGGGAACGGCGGCGGGCGCGTGCCGCGCGTCCGCATCATCGGCGAGCCGGAGTCTCGCCGCGCTTTGCACGCCACGCTCGCGTGGGCCGTCGACGGCGACCCCGACCTCGCGATCTACTCGGGCGAGGTGACCCAGTCGGGCCGCATCGAGTTGCTCCCGTTCCTCCACGAGCAGGCCATCTCGATCACCGCCCACCGCTTCGGCAACCCGGACGCCTGGAGTGCCGAGATCATCTGAAACGCGGCCCTCGGTGGGGGCGTTCGGCCCCTGAGCTCGTCGGAGGCTGTGCGGTCGAAGAACCGCGCTCGTGGTGAGCGATTGGCCTCGCGTGGCGCGCCCGACGGGACCCGACACGTTCCGCAGCCGCGATACTGAGAGCATGACCGATCCACGCGCCGCCCTCGTCGATCCGACGACGCAGCGTCATGTCCTCGTCGTCGCGATCCTCGCGTCGTTCGTCGCCTTCCTCGACGGGTCCATCGTCAACGTCGCGCTGCCGGCGATCGTCGACGAGCTCGGCGGCGGGATCGCGCTGCAGCAGTGGGTCGTCGACTCGTACCTGCTCACGCTGGGTGCCCTCATCCTGCTCGCCGGGTCCCTCTCCGACGCGCTCGGGCGCGGGCGCATCCTCCTCATCGGGCTCATCTGGTTCGGGCTCACCAGCCTCGCGTGCGCGATAGCGCCCACGGGGGAGCTCCTCGTCGTCGCCCGCGCTCTGCAGGGTGCGGCCGGCGCCCTCCTCGTCCCCTCGTCGCTCGCGATCATCATCTCGACGTTCTCCGGCGCGGCCCAGGGCCGAGCGATCGGGACGTGGACGGCGTGGACCGGTACCGCGACGATCGTCGGCCCGCTCCTCGGCGGCATCCTCGTGGACGCGTCGAGCTGGCGCCTCATCTTCGCCATCAACGTCCTGCCCATCGCCGTGACCCTGTTCCTGCTGCGGCGCATCCCGACCGATCCGGTGGTCGAGACCCGATCGAGGATCGACGTGGTCGGGGCGGTGCTCGGCGCCATCGGTCTGGGCGGCCCCGTGTTCGCGCTCATCGAGCAGCCCCGGCTCGGCTTCGCGCATCCAGCGGTGTGGCTGAGCCTCGTCGTCGGTGTGGCGAGCTTCGTCGCGTTCCTGTGGTGGGAGCGTCGCGTCGAGCACCCGATGCTGCCGCCGAGCGTGTTCCGCTACCGCAACTTCTCGTGGGGCAACGTCGCGACCGCGTTCATCTACGGCGCGCTGTCGTTCGGGTTCTTCGTCCTGGCGATCTACCTGCAGCAGGTCGCCGGGTTCTCGGCGACGCTCGCCGGGTTCGCGACGCTTCCTCCCACGATCGTCATGCTGCTGCTGTCGAGTCGAATCGGGTCGCTCGCGGGTCGGCTCGGCCCGCGGCTCTTCATGACCGTCGGCCCGCTGGTCGGTGCCGTCGGATACGTCCTCCTGCTCACGATCGCGGACCCGGTCGACTACTGGTGGCAGATCCTTCCGGGCCTCGTCGTCTTCGGTCTCGGGCTCGCGATCACCGTGGCGCCGCTCACAAGTGCGATCCTGGGGGCGCCGCCCGCCGAGCAGGCGGGGATCGCGTCCGCCGTCAACAATGCGGTGTCCAGGGTGGCCGGGCTCATCGCCATCGCGTGCGTCGGCTTCGTCGTCGGCTCGACGCTCGACCTCGCGGGCCTGCACCGTGCCCTGATCGTCACCGCCGTCCTGCTCGCCCTCGGCGGGATCGTGTCCTGGTTCGGAATCCGCAACCTCGCGACGTCCGCCGAGGCGCCCACCGCTCCCTCCGCCGCGGCCTGACCCCGCCCGCGGCCTGACCCCGCCCGCGGCCTGACCCCGCCCTTTCCTCGCCCCGACCGCGCCCGAGCCGCCCCCGAACACCGAGCGCTACACGAACAGCCGACCGCCACACGAGTTCGTGTGGCGGTCGGCTGAGGCTGTAGCGCCCGGCGGCCGGCGGCCGGCCCCGCATACGCTCGCCTCATGGCCGAACCCGACGAGCCGTCACCCGCTACTCCCGTCGATTCCTGGCAGCGACTCGGCGTCACCGACTGGAAGCTGGCCCTCGCGGTGGCGACGCCGGTGACCGTCGCTCTGACGGTCTGGATCTCCATCCAGGTCGCCTCGATCTTCTCGAGGAGTCTCCCGCTCTGGGTCCGGATCGTCGGAATCATCATCGCGGCGGTGATCGGCGTCGGGCTCACGATCCTGATCGCCCGGTGGCGGACGCCGCAGGCCCACGTCAACACCGCGCGCCGCCTGATCCGCACCCGCACCGACACGATCGAGTGGAGCGAGCTCGACCTCGCGGAGCTCATGTCGGCCGAGACCAAGACGAAGCGGACCCTCGTGCTCGTACTGCGGTCGGGCAAGACCTTCCGTGCGCCGATCCTCCTCCGCACCGCCCGCGGCCGAACGATCGACGAGACCACTCAGCGACTCGCGGCCGAGGTGATCTCCGGCTCGTCGATCGCTATGCCGGTCTCGAAGGACGATCCGACCGGCCGGTTCGCGCGCTTCAACTTCCGACGAACGTCACGCGGGACGAAGCCCTCGCGCTCGTCCGCGACCCTCCCCGTTTCGGCGACCCCATCCCGATCCCCGCCCAGCGCTGAGCTGCGCCACACTCCCAGCGCTGAGCAGTGCCCCCCCGGCGCTACAGGAACAGCCGACCGCCACACGAACTCGTGTGGCGGTCGGCTGAGGGTGTAGCGCTCGGCGGCAGATCACGCGGCCGCGGCGGGACGCGGGACTAGAAGGGCGTGCCGCCGGTGACCGGGACGACCGCGCCGGAGACGTACGACGAGGCCGGGTCCGCCAGGAACACGTACGCGGAGGCGAGCTCCGCGGGCTGACCGGCGCGGCCGAGCGGCGTGTCCTGCCCGAACTCCGGCAGCTTCTCCGGCCACGAAGTCCCGGGGATGAGCGGCGTCCAGATCGGCCCGGGAGCGACGGCGTTCACGCGGACGCCCTTCTCCCCGAGCTCCTGGGCGAGTCCCTTCACGAACGCCGCCTGCGCGGCCTTCGTCATCGCGTAGTCGATGAGCTGCGGCGACGGGCTCGCGGCCTGGACCGAGGAGGTCACGATGATCGACGACCCCGGCTTCAGGTGCGGAACCGCCTCGCGCGTCATCCACAGTTGGGCGTAGAGGTTGGTCTCGAAGGTGCGGCGGAACTTCGCCGTCTCGATCTTGTCGATGCTCTCGTGCACGTCCTGGAACGCGGCGTTGAGCACGAGGATGTCGAGGGAGCCGAGTTCGCTCACGACGCGCTGGACGATGTCGGCGTTCGCCTGCTCCTCACGGATATCTGCGGCGATGACGAGGGACTTCCGACCGGCGTCCTGGACGAGGGCAGCGGTCGCGTCGCCGTCCTCCTGCTCCTCCGGGAGGCACACGATGGCGACGTCGGCCCCTTCGCGCGCGTAGGCGATCGCGACCGCACGTCCGATGCCCGAGTCGCCGCCGGTGATGAGTGCGACGAGCCCATCGAGACGACCGGATCCGCGGTAGCTCTCCTCGCCGTGGTCGGGCGTCGGGGTCATCTCGCTCGTCAGGCCGGGCTGCTCCTGCTCCTGCTCCTCGAAGCCCTCTTCGCGGTGCGCGGTGCGGGGATCGTTCTCTGCGGTCACGTCGTCCTCCTTCATCGGTGGTGTGCAGCGGTGGTGTCCTTCGACGCTATGACCGGGCGTCGCGAGTCCGCAGTGGGTTGACAGGCGGGGGCCGCGGATCGAGGGCGGCAGACCGGTGTCGAGGGCGCCCGTTGTGGGTGGCGCCCTCGGACGGGTGTAGCTGTCTGGGATCCGTCGGGCGGGGGATTCGGGGAGGGTGGGCGCTCAGTAGGCTGCCGGCATGGACACCGCCTCCCCTCGCCCGCGACGGCTCCGGAGGGCCGGTGGCGTCACGGCCGCGGCCGCGGCCGCGTTGATCGTCCTCTCGATCGGCGCCGCCCTCGGCGACCCGCCTGCCGCTCACGCCGACACCGACGACTTCGCGTTCGAGTC
>CAKTZW010000129.1 GCA_934636065.1 uncultured Labedella sp. | reverse complement strand
GCTGCAGGTCCCAGTCCTTCTCGGTGGTCTCCAGCAGCGGTTTGGAGATGGACAGCCCGGCGTTGTTCACCACCAGGTCCAGCCCGTGGGGACCGCCGAGGAGATCAAGCCGTTCGAGGGAATCCTCAATCTCGGGCACTTCCGCCGCTGGCTGGCGTCCAACCAGGTCGACCTGGTACTGCACGGACACAAGCACAACAAGGCGATCATCCGCGAACGCATCGACACCGGCGGCGCCCACCCGACACATGAATTGACCCTCCTGAGCGCCCCCTCCATCTCAACGGCCACCGGCGCCGACGACCTGTTTGGGCAACTGATCAGGGTGCCCAAACAGCTTCCCCGAATGAGCGAATACGAGGTCATTTCCGTCGTCGCGGCTGAAGCCGGAACTTCAACAGCGCTCTCAGTCATGTCGCGCCGCCGCCGCCCTCTCGATGAGCTTTCGGGCGGCGGGATGATCACCGGCGTCACAGTCGACCAGGTGTACGCGCGCATCTCCGCGCTCCTGCCGCGGCTGGCCGAGATGCCCACCCCTCTGGTGTGCCGAATCGAGGATGGCGCCTCCGGGACCAGCCTGCCCGAGGCCATGCCGCATACGCCGCCCGTCGGAGCGCAGCGCGACGAGTGGCTGAGATCGGTGATCGACTGGTGGCAGCGAGAGGACCCAGGGCGCGCAGCCGTGTTCAATCACGGACAGTTTCTGCGCCGGAAGAGTCGCGCAGGGACGAGTGCGGTTGAGCGAATCGCTCAAGCGCTACAAGCCAAGCGAGGATCTAGCAGAGCGCTCGCCGTCTTGGTGGATCAGGACACGTTGTCCGACGCGGACGACTTCCCCTCGTTCATCAGTCTGCAGTTCGTCTTGCGAAATGACCGTCTGGATGCAATCGCCTACTTCCGGAAACAGGAGATGCCTCACTGGTGGCCCATCAACATTGTTGAGGTCGCGCAGATTCAACAGCAGATTATGGAGCTGATGGAAGGCAACACCTATCTGGAATGCGGATCTATCACCACGGTCACCGCAATGCCAGTGCCCGGAAAGGGGATGCCATCGGTGTCGGTCCCCGACCTCGACCGTCGCGTCGACAGGCCGGGCGGCATGCTCGATCTGGTACTTCCCTTATTCAGCCGCTCGATCAAACGGGAACAGCTCGAGGAGCGATGGAATCGAGTATTCGCCGACTGGATACCCGCTGACGGAAAGCCTGCGGACGGCGATCCACGCCCGTTGCTCGGACTAGAGGAACTGGCATTGACCTTAACGGTGGCCGCTCGTATGCACGCAGAGAGTACGAAGGTGGACGCGCTTATCGACCGAGTTGAGGCGCTTCACGAGACGAACCAGAACTACGACGAAGAGAACCGGGAATACTGGGTAAGGCGCGCGCGCGTTGGCGCGACGAGCATCTCAGCGGCGCTCTCCGAAGTACTCGACGAGCGAGACGGAAGCTGAGCGGCGGCCTGATCCATTCCGGTGGAGTGGGTCCACAATCGCTTCGCGCCTCAGGCACGTGATCGCGGCTCTTCCGCGCGCGGTGCCCGGACGAGTGTCCGGCTCGGCCGCCCGCCGAGTTCACTGATTCGGGCGCCGCCCGCATAGGGATCGAACGGGACCGTCATCACCCGAGCAGCGTCGAGTAGGCATTGATCGCGCATGTTCCCGCGATCGTGAGAATTGCGAGCAGGGTGGCGGTCGCCCACGCGACGCGCACGCGTCGCGCCGCGGTGACCTCGCGGCGGAGGTCGGCGAATGCTGCTTCGTCCACCTCGGGCGCGAGCCTGTGCTCGCCGTCCCAAGATTCCCGGCGGGTGACGGCCCCGGCGATGCGGCCGCGGGCCTCGTCGTCGAGCATGGTGGGGAGGCGGCTCAGCCATCGGACGAGTTCGGTGTCGCGGAGCACGGCAACATCAGTTGGTCGCTCGCGGATGGTGATGCTCCGGGGACCGACGAGCACGATCGCGGGGTGGGCGTCGATCTGTACATCTGTCGATGCGGCCACCCGACGTGAGACTCGTTGCGCTTCGTAGCGAGAATTGCGCAGAAAGTCGGTCTTCTGCTCGTTGACGAGCAGCCGCTTGCTTGCTAGCCAGACGCGGGCATCCTTCCGTCTTCGCGCCCATACTCGTGCCCGTGCCCGCAGAGCGATCGATTGTAAGGCTTGCGTCTCGTCTACGGAGACTTGTTCGCTACGCTGAGGTCCACATGCAAAGGGAGGCGAACTGATGACGAAACCGCGGGTCTTCATCGCGTGCGCCACCGAGAGCCTGGACGTCGCGTATGCGGTACAAGAGAATCTTGAGCGCGACGCTGAAGTTACGGTGTGGACGCAAGGGGTCATGCGTCTATCACGAGACACTGTCGAGAACCTGCGCGCCGAGCTTGAGGCTAGCGACTTCGGCGTGTTCGTGATCGGCCCGGAGGACATCCTTATCTTCCGAGGCGAAGAGTTTGCCGCACCGCGGGACAACGTGATCTTCGAACTGGGCATGTTCGCTGGCTACCTGGGGATGGACAGGTCTTTCATCGTTCGCCCACGGGGTGGCGAGGTAAAGCTCCCATCAGATCTGGCGGGCCTCACCGTTCGCGAGTACGAACCTCACCGGTCCGATAGCAATCTCCAAGCGGCGCTCGGGCCGGCGACGAACGCGATTCGTACGGAGATTCGTCGCTCGCGCGCCGGCGATCCGGCGCCAACCATTCGCGTCGCCGAGAGCTTTCGCCAGGTGGACTGGGCTCGACTTCTCGACTCGGCACGCGGCGAGCTCTTGATTGCGGTGCATTACTTTGACTCGTGGGTGAATGCCAACCTCTCAGCGCTCCAGAATTTCGTTCGTCGCTCCGACTCGCGAGTCTCGGTCGTCGTCTCCGATCCGGCGGTCGCCGGGAATTTCGATTACCTGCGATCACTCTTTCCGGAATCCAGCGACGCTGTCCTGCGGGAAAAGATCGAAAAGACGGGTCGGCGATTCGCTCAGGTATTCCAGGACGTTGGTGCAGATACGCGCCGACTCTCGTTCTACCTCTCGCCAACGCTTCTCAGCTACTCGGCTCAGTGCATCGATGGCGAGACTCTTGTGCTCTCTATCTTCGAGATGTATCGAAAGTCTCGAATTGACTCGCCCGCATTTGAAATTGCACTCGAGTCAGCACCTCAGATCAGGTCCTTCTGGGAAAAGGAATGGGCTGGACTGATCGCGGACAGTCGCGTAGTCGATCCATTCGATCCCCTGCGGGAACGCTAACCTGCGGGGCTCTCGACGTGTAAGGGTGGCTGGCGCGTGATCGCTACGGCGGGGCTATCGGGCATTGCCCGGTTGGGGACCGACGACTGAGCGCGACCACGGCGGCCGGACCGCTTGGCCAGCCACCCGAGCGCGAGTAGGCCGATGACCATCAGACCAACGAGGTTCCACTGCTCTGAGTTCGCTTGATATGACGCAACGAACTGCGCCGGTAGCCTGAGGATCGCGTTGACGATCATTCCGAGGAGGTCGATCGGTTCCGTGCTGGCGACGTCTGATCCATCGGGGTACCAACCGGCGGATGCCTGCTCACCCATTTGACCAATCAGCCCGTCTTGCGACCGTGTTCCCGTCAGGCGTCGACGCCGAAGGCGCGTACCAGCGGTACGCGGGGAATCATGCGCCGCGGGCCGAGTTGGACAGTGGGGATGGTCCCACTCTCGATGCCGAGCTTGATCGAGCGGTAGTCGACGCCGACGAGCTTCGCGGCATGTTTCATCGTCAGCGCTGTCGACATATGTGCCCCCACCTCCCGCTCTTCTGGCCGCCTACGCGGTTGAGCCGGAGCTCGCGTCATCAACCTCGATCCGGCGGATGCCGTTCACCGGTTCGTGCTCGCGGAGCTCCTTGGGGGTGTTACCCCGGGGCGTAAGCATCGCGGAGTGAGGGTCGCTTCCCCGTCCGCCGGTGATCCCGGCGCACCGACCGCGCTTCGTCGTACCGGCACCCGGTAGTGGGAATCGCTCCTTCTCAGTCGGCGTAGCGGAACTACACATTGCGCGACGTATTACGCGCTCGATGCGTCAAACGGCCCACCTTCTGCTACATTGCCGTAGTACTACTACAACGCAAAGGAGCGAAGGTGTCCTCTCTCGACAGGCCGTCGGCCGCTCCGGCCTTCCATCTCGACGGGGTCAGCAAGAGCTACCCCGGCGTGCACGCCCTGCAGGACGTCACCCTCGAGGGGTACCCCGGAGAGGTGCTCGCCATCTGCGGCGCGAACGGGGCCGGGAAGTCGACGATGGCACGGCTGATCGCCGGCCAGGAGACGCCCACGAGCGGCACGGTCCGGATCGGCTCGCGCGACGACATCCGCAAGCCCGCCGACGCGGAGGCCGCCGGGGTGCTGCTCATGCACCAGGAGCCCCTCGTGATCGAGGACTTCACGGTCGAGGAGAACGTCTGGCTCAAGACGCTCAGCAGCGCCGACGGCGTGAAGCCGTGGGGCGGCGTGCCGCGCGACCGCGGCGCTCGCACCCGAGAGGCGCTCGACGCCGTCGGCCTCACCGAGGTCGACCCCCGAACGCCGGCGAGGGACCTCGGCCCGGGGCCCCGGCAGATGCTCGCCCTCAGCCGCACGAGCGTCAACCACCACGACGTCCTCCTGCTCGACGAGACGACGGCGTCGACGACGGAGGAGCACTTCCGCGACGTGCTCGAGCTCGTCGACCGCGAGCGCGCCGCCGGCGTGTGCGTCGCCTTCGTCTCGCACCGAATGCCGGAGGTATTCGCGATGGCGGACCGCATCGCCGTCCTGCGCAACGGGCGCCTCGTCGACGTGGTGCGCACCGCCGACACGAACCCCGACGAGATCCTCACCATGATGATCGGCGAGGCCGTCAGTGCGCTCGAGCCGTTCGACATCCAGGCTGACCCCGCCGTCGACCCCATCCTCGAGGTCCGCGGGCTGAGCTCCGGATCGGCGCACGACATCGACCTCGACGTCCGCCCCGGCGAGATCGTCGGCATCTACGGACTCGTCGGCAGCGGCCGCAGCTCGATTGCCCGCTCCATCTCCGGGCACCAGGACCGACGGAGCGGCACGGTCCGCGTCCACGGTCGGCCCGTGCCCTCCGCGTCGCCCCGCGGGGCACTCGAGAAGGGCGTCGCCTACCTCAGCGAGGACCGCCGCCGCGAAGGCTTCGTCCCCGCGTTCACGAACGCGCTCAACCTCACGCTCGCGACCCCGGGCCAGGACTCCCGCTGGGGCATCATCAACCCGCGCAAGGAGAAGGCCCGCGTCGCGTCGATGCTGAGCCGGTACCAGGTGAAGGGCGGCGCGGAGACCATGACGCGCAGCCTCTCCGGCGGCAACCAGCAGAAGGTGTGCATCGCGAAGTGGATCGAGGCCACTCCTGAGGTGATGGTGCTCGACGAGCCGACGAAGGGCATCGACGTCCGCGCGCGCCTCAACATCTACGAGATCATCCGCGACCTCGCTACCGGCGGGAAGGGGGTCGTGGTCGTCACGAGCGAGGCCGAGGAGGCCCTCAAGCTCTGCAGCCGCGTCCTCGTCCTGCGCGACGGGGCCGTCGTCGGCTCCTTCGATCCCCTCACCAGCACCACAGACGACCTGATTCGAGCCTCGCTCGGAGGAGACATCTCATGACCGACACCGTCACCATCCCGACCCCGGAGGTCCGGAACGACCGTTGGGCCGCCGTCGGCCGGTGGGCGAAGGAGCAGTACCCGCTCTACATCCTCATCGTCCTGCTCATCGTCGCCGGGCTCACCTCCGACGCCTTCTTCACCCCGCGGAACCTCGCGAACCTGATCCTGCAGACCTCGGTGATCGGCATCGTCACCCTCGCGCAGTTCCTCATCGTGCTGACCGGCGGCATCGACATCAGCGTCGGCTCCGTCGTCGGGCTCTCGGGCGTCCTCGCGGCGGGCCTGTTCAGCGGATCCAACGTCATCC
>CAKTZW010000128.1 GCA_934636065.1 uncultured Labedella sp. | reverse complement strand
GTCCGCTCCGCCCGCTCGGCGCGTTCCGTGATCGCCACGATGTACTCGCGGCGCGACCGGGTCGCGTCGCCGGCGGCCGCGGCGACGGCGACGGTCGCGGCGACCTGGATCACACGGGAGTCGGCATCGCTGCTGAGGGAGGCGAGGAGGGTGAGGCCGACGACCGCGGCGATCGACACGATCGTCACGACCACCGTCGTCCGGCGGTCCGAGCGGTTCGCGACCCCGAAGACGGCGATCGCCGTGGCGATGGCGATCCCCGGCGACAGCGCCCCGGTGGCGGAGGAGATGCCGTACAGGGCGAGGCAGCACGCGAGGACCGGGAGGGGCCAGCGGCGCCGGGCGGGGAGCAGGAGCGCCGGCAGGATCATGACGGTCCGGCTGATCGGGTCGTCGGGCGTCCCGATCGGGAAGGGCGCGAACGCCGACCCCACGATCATGAGGGCGGCGAAGAGATCACCGGCCCACGCGAGCACGCGATCGCGGCGCGATCGGGCAGGGGGAGGAGCGACCATCACCCCAGTGTGGACGGTGCCGCGCACACGCGCATCCTCCTCCCGGGTCACGGGCGTGACGCGATCGCGGTACGCGGACTGAACCCGATCGGCGGACGCGCGATCGAAGGCGCGGACGGAGGCTGAGAACACGGCCGGATCGCCCGGCCGCACACCGAGGAGCCAGCATGCCCAGCCCGATCATCCGAGTCGCCGACGTACGTAAGTCGTACGGCCGCGGCCAGAACCGCTTCGACGCGCTCAAGGGGGTGAGCTTCGAGATAGCCGAGGGCGAGAGCGTCGCGATCGTCGGCAAGAGCGGGTCCGGCAAGTCCACGCTCATGCACGCGCTCGCGCTGCTCGACGCGCCGACGTCGGGGACGATCACGCTCGAGGGCGTCGACACGCGGACCCTCGCGGGGCGGCGCCTCAATCGCACCCGGAACCGCACGTTCGGGTTCGTCTTCCAGCAGTTCTTCCTCACGGCGAACGCGTCCGTCCTCGACAACGTCGTCCTCCCCATGAAGATCGCCGGGGTCCCGAGGGGGGAGCGGAAGCGCCGCGGGATGGCCGCTCTCGCGCAGCTCGAACTCGACGCGAAGGCCCGGAGCAAGGCGGTCAACCTCTCCGGCGGCCAGAAGCAGCGGGCCGTGATCGCTCGTGCCCTGGTGAACGACCCCCGCATCATCTTCGCGGACGAACCGACCGGCAACCTCGACACCGCGACGGGTGCCGTGGTCGAGGACATCCTCTTCACGCTCAATCGGGAACACGGCATCACGCTCATCGTCGTCACTCACGACGAGGAGCTCGCCGCGCGCTGCGACCGGCGTCTCGTCATCCGGGACGGCCTGCTCGTCGACGAGTCGCGCTCCGTCACGGCCCCCGTCGCACACACCGGTCTTCATCTCGCGACCGGCCCGGCGACAGCACCCGACGCGGTGTCGGCATGAGGGCCGCGGACCTCGTCGGCTCGGCCGTCGCCAACAACTTCCGCGCGAAGACCCGGACCATCCTCACGATCCTCGCCATCTTCGTCGGGGCCTTCACGCTCACGCTGACCAACGGGCTCGGGACGGGCATCAACGCGTACATCGACGACACGGTCACGGCCGTCGGAGCCTCGGACGTCATGACGGTCACCAAGCCGGTGGAATCGGGCGGAGCGGCCGCGGCGGAGGACGACGGTCCCGCGGAGTACGACCCCGCGACGGTGGAGAGCGAGCAGGCCGGCCCTCCCGGCGCGACCGTCGTCGCCCTCTCGCCGAGCGACCTCGACGCGCTCGCGGAGATCGACGGCGTGCTCGAGGTGGAGGCGACGAAGTCCGTCACCCCCGACTACATCGAGGGGGACGACGCGGAGAAGTACGTCGCGAGCATCGGGACGCTCGTCGCGGGCCAGTCCCTCCAGCTGACAGCGGGCAGCGAGCCGGACGAGGGCTCGACAGCGTTCGAGGTGGTCATCCCCGTCTCGTACGTCGATGCGCTCGGGTTCGCCGACGACGCGTCCGCCGTGGGGGAGACGGTGACCCTCGCCGTCACCGATGCGGTCCGCGCACAGCACACGGTGGCGGCGACCGTCGTCGGCGTCGCGGAGGAGAGTATCGCCTCGCCGACGGGACCGAGCGTCGTCCCGAACGCCGCCCTCACCGATGAGCTGTTCGCGCTGCAGAGCACGGGCCTCACGGCCGAGCAGGCCGACCGCTACGCGCAGGCGAGCGTGTGGTTCGCGGCCGACGCGACCGACGACGAGGTGGCGGCCCTCCAGGATCGCCTCGCCGACGCGGGCTACACCGGCACCACGGTCGCCGATCAGCTCGGCGCCGTGCGGACCGTGATCGATGGCATCGTGCTCGTGCTGAACGCGTTCGCCGTCATCGCCCTGCTCGCGGCGAGCTTCGGCATCGTCAACACGCTGTTCATGTCGGTGCAGGAGCGGACGCGCGAGATCGGACTCATGAAGGCGATGGGGATGGGCAGCGGCAAGGTCTTCGGGCTGTTCAGTCTCGAGGCGGCGTTCATCGGCTTCCTCGGCAGCGCCATCGGGGCGGTGCTCGCGATCCTCGCGGGCGGGTTCATCAGCTCGGCGGTCTCGACGTCGCTGCTCGCCGACCTGCCCGGGCTGACGCTCATCGCCTTCGATCCGGTGTCGATCGGGATCGTCGTGCTCGTCGTCATGGGCGTCGCGTTCCTCGCGGGCACCCTTCCCGCCGCCCGGGCCGCGCGGGCCGACCCCGTGGAGTCGCTCCGCTACGAGTAGACGGTCCCCGGCCTCTCCTTCCCTCCCCACCCAAGAGTGCTACACCCGTTCGAGGGCGCCCCCTGTACGAGGCGCCCTCGAACCCGAACGGGCGCCCTCGTCAGGCGTCGTCCGGCACCGCACGGGGGTGGGGGAGAAGGAGAGAGGAGAACAGGGCCGCGGCGGTCCGTCCATCGCGACCATCGCGCGGGTCGGGACGGGTGCATGATGGACCGATGGGTTCCATGAACGTCGACGGTCAGAGCTATGACTTCGAGGACCGCTTCCTCGCCCACGTGCAGGTCGTGCTGGCGCAGAAGATGCGTCGCCGCGAGAGCTTCCTCCTCTCGTGGACGGCGCCGCCGCACGAGGCCGCATGGGGTCGCGTCTCCGTCTGGATCAGTCCCGCCGCGGTCGTCAGCTTCCGCTTCTCCGGATCCCGCACAGCCGCGCTCAACAACGCGTGGCTCGAGTCGATGATCACGGCGACCCACTCCACCCGCGGCCTCGATCTCGACGTGCAGCGCGAGCCGGCCGAGGGGTCGCCGGCGTCCGGCTGACCCGACCGGCCCTCGCCGCATAGGTGGTGCGCGCCTCGTGCGCAACGGGGGCGATTTCTCCGGCGTCGCGCGACACAGTAGTGAGATGCGCTGCATCACATACGCGGGCGAGACCGTGATCACCTCCGACGACGTGGCATCGACCCTGGTCGAGCTGACCGCCGCGCTCGCGAAGCGCGGGCAGGCCGAGGCGGTGCGCGTGCCCATCGTCATCGAGAAGACCGGCGACCTCGCCTGGGCGGAGATGGTCGTCGGCGTCGGCAACGACGTCCTCTCGGTGCCGCACGCCTGGGACGAACCCGAAGCCGACTTCTCGGAGGAGGCGGCCGACCTCCGCCGCCACCTCGAGTCGGTCCGGCCCACTCGGGTCGCGGAGGTCATCGTCGGCGGGCAGGGGCGCGCGTCGGACGACGAGGGCGACCGGTTCTTCGATCTCGACGTGACGTTCGACGACGGCCTCCGGGGCTGACGCGGACCTCGCAGGCACCCATCGACGGAACGCGGCATCGAACGCCCGAGGGGCGCCCGATGCCGCGTTCGTCGATTATGTGGGAGGCTAGGAGACAGCGGGTCTCCTCACGGGAGGCCCGCGGCGAATGCGTTCCGGCCCCTCGACGGGGTCGACGACCCGCTCTCCGCCCCCACCGCAGCGTCCGCGCCGCAGCGTCCGCACCGTGCCGCGTCACTTCCGATCCGGTTCGGCCGTCGTGGGGGTCCATCGACTCCGGCGCCCGAGGCGGCGCCACCCCTTCGCGCCGCTGAGCGGCGCCCGTTCCGAAAGAACCACGTGACCCTGAAGAAGACCCCACGACACGAACTCGACCTCCCGACCCCCCGCCGTCTCGTCGACGGCGGCCTCCGCGTCACGCCGCTCGGTGGCGTCGGTGAGGTCGGCCGCAACATGACCGTGTTCGAGCACAAGGGCAAGCTGCTCATCGTCGACTGCGGAGTGCTGTTCCCCGAGGAGAATCAGCCCGGCATCGACGTCATCCTCCCCGACTTCACCGCCATCCGCTCCCGCCTCAAGGACGTCGTCGCCGTCGTCCTGACGCACGGCCACGAGGACCACATCGGCGGAGTCCCGTACCTCCTCAAGGAGCGGCCGACCATCCCGATCGTCGGCTCGCGCCTCACCCTCGCGCTCGTCTCGGCCAAGCTCGAGGAGCACAAGATCACGCCCAAGACTGTGCAGGTGAAGGAAGGCGACGAGGTCGACTTCGGGCCGTTCGGCACCGAGTTCTTCGCGGTGAACCACTCGATCCCCGACGGGCTGGCCGTCGCGATCCGCACGAGCGCCGGTACCGTTCTCTGCACCGGCGACTTCAAGATGGACCAGTTCCCGCTCGACCGTCGCATCACCGACCTCGGTGGCTTCGCGCGCCTCGCCGACGAGGGCGTCGACCTGTTCCTCACCGACTCCACCAACGCCGACGTCCCCGGGTTCACCACGAGCGAGGAGGACCTCGCCCCGGCGATCGACCAGGTCTTCCGCACGGCACCGCGGCGCATCGTCGTCTCGAGCTTCGCGAGCCACGTGCACCGGATCCAGCAGGTCATCGACGCGGCCGAACGGCACGGCCGCAAGGTCGCGTTCATCGGTCGCTCCATGGTGCGCAACATGGGCATCGCGCAGGAGCTCGGCTTCCTCAGCATCCCGAAGGGCATGCTCGTCGACATGAAGGCCATCGAGAAGATGCCCGACGAGAGCACCGTCCTCATCTGCACGGGGTCGCAGGGCGAGCCCATGGCCGCGCTGTCTCGGATGGCGAACCGCGAGCACATCATCGAGATCGGCGAGGGCGACACGATCCTGCTCGCGAGCTCCCTGATCCCGGGCAACGAGAACTCGATCTACCGCATCATCAACGCGTTCACCCGCTGGGGTGCGCAGGTGGTCCACAAGGGCAACGCGAAGGTGCACGTGTCGGGCCACGCGAGCGCCGGCGAGCTCACCTACTGCTACAACATCGTGAAGCCGTCCGCGGTGCTCCCGTATCACGGCGAGTGGCGGCACCTCACGGCGAACGCGGCCCTCGCGCGCAAGACCGGCGTCGCCGACGACCAGGTCTTCGTCATCGAGAACGGCGTGTCCGTCGACCTCGTCGGCGGTCGCTCGAGCATCTCCGGCCGCATTCCCGCCCCGTACGTCTTCGTCGACGGCCAGACCATCGGCACGGCGACGGAGACCGCGATGAACGACCGCCGCGTGCTCGCCGAGGAGGGGACGATCACGATCCTCGCCTTCGTCGACGCGAAGAGCAACGCGCTCCTCGAGCCGCTGGAGTTCTTGTCGCGCGGCTTCGTCGAGGAGCCCGGGTGGGAGAAGAACGCGGAGACCGCGATCCGCGAGGCCCTCTCGAAGGCCGGGCCGCGCTCGAAGACGTCGCCGGAGGACCTCGAGGACATCATGACGCGGACGATGGGCCGGTGGCTCTCGCGCCGCCACCGCCGCAACCCCGTCATCACGACGATCGTCGTCGACGAGGGCTGACCCTCACCACATGAAAACGGAGATGGTGCACGTCGTTACGTGCACCATCTCCGTTTTCATGTCGTGGGAGGTCGTCAGTCCCTACGGCGGCCTCGGAAGAGCGGGCGCAGCAGCAGCACAATGCCGGTCGCGACCAGCGCGAAGAGCCCGGGGGACAGGAGAAGAGGCGAATGTCGGTGGTCGCCGCGAGACTGGGGG
>CAKTZW010000127.1 GCA_934636065.1 uncultured Labedella sp. | reverse complement strand
ACGCGATGGTCTCGGTCACCGGTGAACCCTTCGAGATCGTTCGACGCCGGAGGTGTGGCGCCTTCCTGAGAATCTTAGCGGCGTGTCGTCGGCGCGTCGTTCACGCGGACCGTCGCCGACCCCTCACGCGAACAGTGCACCGATCGCGGCGATGTCCTCGTCGGTCGGATCCCACGCCGTGG
This sequence comes from uncultured Labedella sp., assembly GCA_934636065.1. GTDB lineage: Bacteria > Actinomycetota > Actinomycetes > Actinomycetales > Microbacteriaceae > Labedella. Next base: position 5,811 of record CAKTZW010000127.1, on the reverse strand, counting down.
CCGCCTCCGCATTCTGCACGATCTGCTCCGGCCGGGTGGCCCCGGCGATGACGCTCGTGAGCGCCGGCTGTGCGAGCAGCCAGGCGAACGTCGCCTGCAGCATCGTGACGTCGCGATCGGCGCAGAACACCTCGAACTGCTCGATCGCGTCCCACGGCGCGTTCTCGAGCAGGTGAGGACGCTGACGCATGATGCGCGAATCGCTCGGACCGCCGGCTCGCGAGAACTTGCCCGTGAAGAGCCCGTTGTAGAGGGGGAAGTAGGGGAGGAAGCCGAGACCGTACTGGTCGAGCGCCGGCAGCAACTCCTTCTCCGGCTCGCGCACGATGAGGCTGTACTCGTTCTGGGCCGAGATGAACCGGGACACGCCGGCGGACTGCGCCGCCCAGTCGGCCTCCACCGCCTGCCACGCGGCGAGGTTCGAGTGTCCGATGTAGCGCACCTTCCCCTCCGTGATGAGTTCGTCGAGCGCGATGAGGGTCTCCTCGATCGGAGTGATCGGGTCCGGCGTGTGGAGCTGATAGAGGTCGATCCAGTCGGTCTGGAGACGCCGCAGGGATGCCTCGACGGCCAGGCGGACGTAACGGCGCGAGCCCTTGGCGCCCCAGCTCGGGATACCGGCGTCGAATGCGCTGTGTCCGAACTTGGTCGCGATGACGACGTCGTCGCGACGACCCTTCAGGCTGTGGCCCATGAGCGTCTCGCTGAGGCCGGCCTCCTTGCCGTAGATGTCGGCGGTGTCGAAGAAGGTCACGCCAGCATCGATGGCCGCGTGCACCACGGCGTCCGTGCCGTCCTGGGTCTCGGTCGCGGTGCCGGCTCGACCGAAGTTGTTGCAGCCGATCCCCACGGTCGAGACCATGAGCCCGGACGGTCCGAGAGGACGGTATTCCATGTCTGCCATGCCCTCAGGCTAGCCCGGAGCACGTCCCCCGCGCGAAGGCCGCCGTCCGTCGACCCCGACCGTCGACCCCACGACGAGCACGGTCGGCTTCCTCCCCATCCGTCCCGCCGCGACCGCTCGCCGCTCGCGCGATTTGTAGTCTCGAGGAATGGACAGCGCAACCGATTCTCAGCCCCCTTCCCCCGCCGCGCCGGCCCGGCCCGGGATCGTCGTCGGCAGCGATGGGCGTGCTCGATGCGCGTGGAGCGGTGACGACCCCGAGTATCGGCGCTACCACGACGAGGAGTGGGGTCGACCGCTCACGGGCGACCGCGAGCTCTTCGAGAAGATCAGCCTCGAGGGGTTCCAGGCCGGACTCAGCTGGATCACGATCCTGCGACGTCGCCCGGCCTTCCGTCGCGCGTTCCAGGGCTTCGAGCCGGAGGCCGTCGCACGGATGGGAGACGCGGACGTCCTGCGGCTCATGGGCGATGCCTCGATCATCCGGAACCGCCGGAAGATCGAGGCGACCATCGCGAACGCCCAGGTCGTCCTCGCTCTGGACGAACCGCTCTCGGAGATCGTGTGGCGGTTCGCGCCGCCGGAGGGCGCCCGGTCGCGTCCGCGATCGTGGTCGGAGGTACCCGCGACCTCGCCGGAGTCGGTGGCGCTCAGCGCCGAACTCCGCCGGCGGGGCTTCCGATTCGTCGGTCCCACGACGATGTACGCGCTCATGCAGTCGGGCGGCCTCGTCGACGACCACCTGGAGGGGTGCTGGCGTGCTGAGGAGGGTGACGACCGGTCAGCGCGGACGTGACGCGGTGACCGGGCGAGCCGACTCGGGGACGACGAGGTCCCACTCTCCGGCGACCGTGCCCGGACGCAGCTCGAATCCGGCCGACGCCGCCCACTCCGCGAGCTCCTCGACCCGGTCGAACTCCTGGCCGCTCTCGAGAAGCGCCCGCGTGAGGAGGCCCTTCGTCTTCTTGTTGAAGTGGTTGAGCGCCCGGCGGCGCCCGGACTCGTCGACCGACACCACTCGGACGTAGACGGACCGTCCGGTCGAGGAGACGGGAGCGAGCTCCGCGTAGCCCTCGGACCGGAGATCGACGAGGAGTCCGGCGACGCGGTGGAGCGCCGTTCCGGCGGGCTCCGACCACGTCGGCGCGAGTCGGACACCGGGCAGCACCGTGGAATGCGAGAGCCGGTAGGCGGGCACGGGATCCAGAGCGCCGACGGGACCGAACAGCGCCGACTGGATCACGACGCGCTCGGCCGCGGCGACCCGGGCCTGCTCGGAGAGCGACGCGGGGTCGAGGGCGTCGTAGAGAACACCGGAGTAGCGATCGATCGCGGGTAGCGTCGGAGCCCGCCTCACCGCACGGTTGACGTCGACCTCGCCGTGCCCCTTCGGGCCGAGCTTCAACGCCGAGACCGAGGCGTCGCGGTCGCGGGAGAGTTCAGCCAGGGCGGAGAGCACCCGCGATCGCACCCTCGTCAGTTCGGGGAACCGCAGCGCTCCCAGCAACAGCGAACGCCCCGTGCCTCCCTGCACCTTCGTCTCGGACGGAGGGAGCAGGAGCAGCACGGGGCGTTCGGGTGAAGAGGAAGAGCGGGTGCGGGACTACGAGACGAGGCTCGCGGTGCCCGCGACGATCGTCACGACGTTCTTCTCGACAGAGAGGAACCCGTCCTCGGCGTCGGCGGTGAGCTTCCGGCCGTCCGCGAGGGTGAGGCGGACCTCACCCTTCGCGAGGATCGCGAGCATCGGCTCGTGACCCGGCAGGATGCCGATCTCGCCCTCGACGGTGCGCGCGACGACCATCGAGGCCTCGCCCGACCACACCTCGTGGTCGGCCGCGACGACGTTCACGGTGAGCGGAGCGCTCGCCATGATCAGCCGTTCTCCTTCTGGATCTGCGCCCACTTCTCCTCGACGTCGCTGATCGCACCGACGTTGAAGAACGCCTGCTCGGCGACGTGGTCGAACTCGCCCTTGGCGATCGCGTCGAACGACTCGATCGTCTCCTTGAGCGGAACGGTCGAACCCTCGACACCGGTGAACTTCTTCGCCATGTAGGTGTTCTGCGAGAGGAACTGCTGGATGCGGCGCGCACGCGACACCGTCACCTTGTCCTCCTCGGAGAGCTCGTCGACACCGAGGATCGCGATGATCTCCTGCAGTTCCTTGTTCTTCTGCAGGATCTGCTTCACGGTCGTGGCGACGCGGTAGTGGTCCTCGCCCAGGTAGCGGGGGTCGAGGATGCGGCTCGTCGAGGTGAGCGGGTCGACGGCCGGGTACAGGCCCTTCGACGCGATCTCACGGGAGAGCTCCGTCGTCGCGTCGAGGTGCGCGAACGTCGTGGCAGGTGCCGGGTCGGTGTAGTCGTCGGCGGGGACGTAGATCGCCTGGAGCGACGTGATCGAGTGACCACGCGTCGAGGTGATGCGCTCCTGCAGCTGACCCATCTCGTCGGCGAGGTTCGGCTGGTAACCCACGGCGGACGGCATGCGGCCGAGCAGCGTGGAGACCTCGGAACCGGCCTGCGTGAAGCGGAAGATGTTGTCGATGAACAACAGCACGTCCTGCTTCTGCACGTCGCGGAAGTACTCCGCCATCGTGAGCGCGGAGAGGGCGACGCGCAGACGCGTTCCCGGCGGCTCGTCCATCTGGCCGAAGACGAGGGCGGTCTTGTCGAAGACGCCAGCTTCCTCCATCTCGTGGATGAGGTCGTTGCCCTCACGCGTGCGCTCACCGACACCGGCGAACACGGACACACCACCGTGGTCCTGCGCCACGCGCTGGATCATCTCCTGGATGAGGACCGTCTTGCCGACGCCCGCGCCACCGAAGAGGCCGATCTTGCCACCCTGCACGTACGGGGTGAGCAGGTCGATGACCTTGATGCCCGTCTCGAAGAGCTGCGTCTTCGACTCGAGCTGGTCGAAGGTCGGCGGCTTGCGGTGGATGGGCCACCGCTCCGTGATCTCGACGCTCGCGCCGGGCTCGGCGTTGAGCACCTCGCCGATCACGTTGAAGACCTTGCCCTTGGTGACGTCGCCGACGGGGACGGAGATCGCCTCGCCGGTGTCGCGCACCTCCTGGCCGCGGACGAGGCCGTCCGTCGGCTTGAGCGCGATGGCGCGGACGAGGTCGTCACCGAGGTGCTGCGCGACCTCGAGGGTGATCTCGCTCGACTCCTCGCCGATCGTGATGGTCGTCTTGAGCGCGTTGTAGATGTCGGGGATCGCGTCGTGCGGGAACTCGATGTCGACGACGGGACCGGTCACTCGCGCGATCCGGCCGACACCAGACTTCTGCTCGGACGCCGGGCCCGCGGCTTCGGCAGTGATAGTCATTGCTCTTCTTCTCTCTTCGTGGTCTGTCGTCACCGCGCCGACGAGAGGGCGTCGGCGCCGCCGACGATCTCCGCGATCTGCTGGGTGATCTCTGCCTGGCGTGCGTTGTTGCGCAGGCGGGTGTAGTCGGTGATGAGCGTGTCGGCGTTGTCGCTCGCCGACTTCATCGCCTTCTGCGTGGCGGCGTGCTTGGCCGCGGCGGACTGGAGCATGGCGTTGAAGATGCGGCTCTCGATGTACACCGGGAGGAGCTGGTCGAGGACCGTCGCGGCGTCCGGCTCGAACTCGTAGAGCGGGAGGACCTCGGCGCTCGTGTCGCCCTCCTCCGCCTCGACGACCTCGAGCGGCAGCAGCCGCACCGTCTCCGGCGTCTGCGTGATCATGCTGACGAAGCGGTTGAACACGAGCACGATCTCGTCGACTCCCCCGTCGGCGGCGTCCTGAGCGAACGCCTCCAACACGGTCGAGGCGATCTCGCGAGCCGTCTCGAAGTCGGGGTTGTCCGTCCCGCCGGTCCAGTCCTTCACGAACGAACGACGGCGGAACTGGAAGTACCCGACCGCCTTCCGGCCCACGAGGTAGTGGACGACGTCCTTGCCCTGCTCGCGCAGGAGCTCGCTGAGCTCCCCGGCCTCACGCAGGATCTGCGAGTTGAACGCTCCCGCGAGCCCACGGTCCGAGGAGAACACGACGACCGCGGTGCGGCTGATGCGCTCGGGCTCGGTCGTGAGCGGGTGGTCGACGTTCGAGTGCGTCGCGACCGCCGAGACGGCGCGCGTGATCGCCCGCGAGTACGGGGCCGAAGCCTGCACTCGTGCCTGCGCCTTCTGGATGCGCGAGGCGGCGATGAGCTCCATCGCCTTGGTGATCTTCTTGGTCGTCTGCGCAGACTTGATCTTCTGCGTGTAGACCCGGAGTGAGGCTGCCATGGACTAGCGGCGACCCTTCACGATCTTCTCCTGGCCGACGTTCTCGGCCTCGAGGGCGTCGACGTCCTCCGACCCCGGGTCGCCGATGCCCTGGCCGTCGCCGGCCTGGAACTCGAGGGCGAAGGCGTCGATCGCCTTCTCCATCTCGGCGGTGGTGTCGTCGTCGAGCACGTTCGTCTCGCGCAGAGTCGTCAGCACGTTCGTGTTGCGGCCGAGGTAGTCGAGCATCTCGCGCTCGAAGCGCAGGACGTCCTCGATCGCCACATTGTCGAGCTTGCCCTTCGTTCCGGCCCAGATCGAGACGACCTGCTCCTCGACGGGGTACGGCGAGTACTGCGGCTGCTTGAGCAGCTCGGTGAGGCGGGCGCCTCGCGCGAGCTGACGGCGGCTGGCCGGGTCGAGGTCGGACGCGAACATCGCGAAGGCCTCGAGCGAGCGGTACTGCGCGAGCTCGAGCTTGAGCGTTCCGGAGACCTTCTTGATCGACTTCACCTGAGCGTCACCGCCGACGCGCGAGACCGAGATTCCGACGTCGACCGCGGGACGCTGGTTGGCGTTGAAGAGGTCGGACTGCAGGAAGATCTGGCCGTCGGTGATCGAGATCACGTTGGTCGGGATGTACGCCGAGACGTCGTTGGC
>CAKTZW010000126.1 GCA_934636065.1 uncultured Labedella sp. | reverse complement strand
CCCGCACGGCGGCGGGCGCCCGTTCCCTCGTCACCCGTTGAGGATGGACTCGATCTCCTCGTCGAGCGACGCGGCGATCTCGGCGGCGTCCTCGCCCTGAGCGAGCCGGACGAACGCGTCCTGCAGGATCTGCGCGGCCTCGACGTCCGCCCACTTCGGTGCGGCGGGAGTGAGTCGTGCGTTCTTCGCCGCCTCGGCCGCCGCAGCGGTCACGGCGTCGTCGGGCAGGGCCGACTCGGCGCTCGCGATGGCGGGGATGAGGCCGTTGGCGGCGAGGAGCTTCTGGTACTCGTCTGACAGGATGATCTGCAGCGCCGAGTACGCGAGGTCCTGGTGCGCCGACTTCGCCGGGATGGCGATGTTCGATCCGCCCGCGAACGCCGCGGCCGCTCCCCCGTCCTTACCGGGCAGGGCCATGGCGGTGATGTCCTTGCCGTAGGTGTCGGGGCAGCCGGGGGTCTCCGCGTCCGCCGCCGCCTTGATCGACCACTGGAACCAGCTCGGCGCGGACAGGAAGCCGACGCCGCCCTCGCAGAACGGCACCTGGGCGTTCGTCTCGTCACCGTCCTTCGGCGCTCCCGAGGCGGTCGCGTAGACCTCCTGCATCTGCTCGAGCCCGGCGATGCCGCCCTCCGTCGAGAACCCGGCCTCCCAGGTGCCGTCGTCCTGCTGCTCGGCGACGTAGCCTCCGTTCTCCCACACGAAGGGGAGCACGTTGTACCAGTCCGTGCCAGGGGCGTAGATGCCCGAGTCGAGCCCTCCGGCCTTCAGCGCGGCGCCCTGCTCGACGTATTCGTCGAGCGTCGTCGGCACCGCGTCTCCCACGATGGACGGGCTGTAGAACACGACGCGAGCGCCCGAGTAGTAGGGCGGGGCGTAGAACGCGTCCTCGTAGGTGCCGGCCTCGACGAACCCCTGCAGGAGGTCGTCCCCGCCGAGCTCCTCGTACTTGTCGGTGAGATCGGTGAACGCCCCGGCGCTCGTGAACGCCGCAGCCTGTGTGTTCCCGATCTCGACGACGTCGGGAGAGTCGGAACCGGACAGCGCCGTCGTGTACTTGTCGACGAGCCCGTTCCACTGCTGCTCCTCGATCACGAGGGTCGAGCCCGGGTTCTCCTTCTCGAACGTCTCGGTGAGGTAGTCGCGCGCCGTGTCGGGGGTGTCGGTACCGACCAGCCAGACGCGGATCTCGGCCGAGCCGTCGCCGCCTCCTCCCGCAGTCGTCGAGCCTGCATTGCAACCGGCGAGGGCGAGCGCTGCAACGGTGCCGAGCGCGAGGGTGCCGATCTTCCTCATGATGGTGTCCTTTTCTGATGGGGTGCGGGCGGCGGGTGCCGCTCGCGGACTCGGTGGTGCCGTCGGAGCCGGTGCGGAGCTGTTCAGTTGCGGAGCTCGAGTGAAAGTCGAGCGATGTCGTCGTGGTGGGGGTCGGGCGGGGCCGGTCAGGAGACCCCGAGTTGTCCGGACAGGACGAGCACGGCGGCGCCGAGGAGCACGATGTCGTCGCCGAGGGAGGTCATCCGGAGGGACGGGTCCCCCGTCACGGTCGTCATGGTCCGGGCGCGGATGGTGTCGGAGACGGCGTCGGCGAGCACACCGTCGAGGAGGGCTGCGGGACCGGCGAGCACGATGTCGCCGAGGCCGAGCGTGCCGACGACGGGGGCGAGCGCGATGCCGAGGCGCTCTCCAGCCCGGCGCAGCACATCGTCGCGGCGATCCCGGGCCGCGGGCGCGTCGGGTCGGCCCTCGTCCGCGACGGCGGCGAGTTGCGCCTCGAGCCGTGGCACCGCGAGCCAGGTCTCGAGACACGCCCGCTTCCCGCAGACGCACTCGGGGCCGCCATCGGTGCCCACCGTGACGTGGCCGATCTCGCCGGAGGCCCACTTGCGTCCGAGGACGAGCGAGCCGCCGAGCAGCACGCCGGCGCCGACACCGTGCCCCACCTTGACGACCATGAGGTCGCCGTCGACCTCGCCGAAGCCGTACTCGGCGAGGACCGCGGCGTTGGCGTCGTTGACCACGGTGACGGCGAGGCCCAGCTCGCGCTCCAGGATCGCCCGGAGCGGGAGGTCGTCCCAGCCGAGGTTCGGCGCGCTCACGACCCGACCGTCGGCGTCGACGATGCCGGGCGATCCGACGCCGACCCCGAGGATCGGCTTCGTCGCCTCTCCGGCGAGCCGCTTCGCGAGCTCGACGACGGCGTGACATGCGGCATCTCCCGTGAGCGAGTCGAGCGGTGTCTCGTGCCGCAGCTCGATGTCGCCGTCGAGCGTGAGCAGTGCACCGCGCAGGACGGTCGACTCCGAGAGGTCGAGGGCGAGGATGTGGAAGCCCGTCCGGTCGATGTCGATGATCGTCGCGGGCTTGCCCGGGCGGACCGAATCGCTCGGACCACGCTCGATGACGACGCCGTCCCCGATCAGCTCGGATACGAGGTCGGACACCGTCACGCGCGTGAGGCCCGTGGCCCGCGCGACGTCGGCTCGCGACATCGCACCGGCGCGGTAGAGCGTCTGCAGCACGAGCGATCGATTGTGCGTCCGGGCGTGCTCGGGCAGCACCTTCCCGCGGGGACGCAGGGACCGGGTGAATCCGGTGTGATCCTCGCGCTCGCGGGCCAGGAGTCCGCTCGTGTCGGGGACGATCATCGTCGGCATGTTTGTTAGTAAACCTTACGAACTAATCCACACACAAGAGGTCCAGCGAAAATTCCGGCGGGAGGCCCGGACACGAAGGCCCGCGGCGCCACCCCCACGGGCACGACCATGGCCGCTGTTAGGGTCGGGGCGTTGCACATCACCAGAACGGGGACCCCATGACCATGACCACGTCCGCGCGCGCTGTCCGCGCCGTCGCCGGCCTCGCCGCCGTGAGCGCTCTGCTCCTCACGGGCTGCGCCGGCGGCCAGTCCAAGGAGGACGCCTGCTCGCAGCTCCAGTCGGAGATCCAGTCGGCGAGCGACGAGCTGCAGTCGAGCATCTCCACGCTCGCGACCGACCCCGAGGGCGCCGTCGAGGCTCTCGAGGGGTTCCGTGACACCTTCGGCGAGACGGTCGACGACATCGACAACGAGGAGATCAAGGACCTCGCCGAGGACACCGAGGACTCGCTCAGCACGTACGTCGACGAGGTCTCCGCCGCCGCCTCCGACCCGGAGAACGCCGACAGCGAGGCCGTCATGTCCTCCGTGACGGACTTCCAGGAGAAGGCGGCCGCGATCCAGGAGGCGTGCGGCTCCTGACGCCCTCCTCCACAGAGCGACCCCCGCACGGACGTCCGTGCGGGGGTCGCGCTCTATGGAGCGGGCCGAGCTAGAAGATCACGACGATGACGCGCTTCGGGCTCGTCGCCTCCGCGTGCGTCTCATCTCCCCCGTAGCTCGCCGTGACCGTGTGAACGCCGGAGCGGAGCTTCGGCAGCTTCACCTTCGCGACACCATTGGCATCGAGGACGGCCTCGACCGTCTTCGATCCGACCTTGATCACGACGGTCCCCGTCGCCGGGGCATCGGACCCGCTCGTCACCTTCACGGTCGCCGTGTACGAGGACCAGCTGAAGCCGACGGACGGCGACACCGACAACGAGACCTTCGCGACGAAGGGGACGAGCACGCCCGCCGATGTCGCGGTGCCCGGGGCGAGACCCTCCGCCGAGGCGGTGACGACGACCGTCAGGGTCGTGCCCTGGTCCCGCTTCTTCACCGTGTACGTCGCCTTGGTAGCACCCGGGATGTCGACGCCGTCCGCCTGCCACTGGTAGGCGAACGCGAGGCCCTCCGTGTCCCACTCCCCCGGGGTCGCCGTAAGCTTCGTGCCGACCGCGGGAGTCCCCCCGATGGTCGGAGGCGCCGTGTTGACGGGCGTCTCCGGCGCCGGCGCCTCTCCGCTCGCGACCGAGACGACCGTCGCCTCGCCCGTCTCGCCGTACACGACGAGGCCGACGTAGTCGGTGAGGGGCTCGAGTCCCGTCCACGACGCGGTGAGCGAGCTCGGCTGCCCCTGCACGCCCTCGAGCTGAGCGGGGTCGACCGCGAAGCCGCCTTCACCCTGCCCGGGGACGACGGCCGCCGTCGTCGCGTCGAACGCCGTGGTACCCGAGTAGACCGTCGCGACGACCAGGTAGTCGCCCGCCTCCGGCGACCAGATGTCGACCCGCTCGTCCGCGGCCCCGGTGGCCGACTGCCAACCGGCGACGGGCTCGCCCGCCTCGTCCAGCTGGTAGACCACGAGATCGAGATCGGCGGTCTTGTCCACAGCGATGAGCGAGATCCGCGCGAGCGACGCCCCCTCCGGCACGGACACCGGGTAGGTGAACTCGTCGCCGCCCGAGCCCGAGCCGGTGTGGCCCTCAGCGCTCCCGTCGCCCTCGAGGAGGGCCTCACGCGCGAGGCCCTGAGCCGAGAGCGGAATCGGACCCGTGCCGCCCGGCGTCACGTCGATCTCCACGGACCCGGAGACGCCCTCGCCCGACACCTCGTCGGGCGCGACGATCGTCACGGGCTGCACCGCGATGGGCGAACGCACGGTGGTGCCGTCCTCGCCCGCCCACGTCAGCGATCCCGTCGAGAAGGCGTCGAGCGGCGCGTCGGTGCGCGTGAAGGTCACCGTGTACGAGACCGACTCGCCCTCGGCGATCGTGAACGACGACGGCGTCACCTCCGCCGTGATGCCCGGGATCTCGATGGGCTGCGCCGTGTAGGTGCCCGCCTCGGGCGCCGTCAGCGCGCCGATCGCGATCGACGCGAGGTTGAGGCTCGACGGATCGATGGGCTCGACCTCGGGAGACAGCTCGAGGCCGACCCCCTCGATGTACGACTCCCAGTCGTCCACGTCGTTGAGGTACAGCAGTCCGGCGTCGAGATAGTCGCCGGGCTCCACCTGTCCGGCGCCCTGCACGAACGGATCGGTGACGTCGGTGCCCTCCGAGTCGACGGTGTCCGACGCCGTCGTCATGAGCGCGGACTTGACCTCGGCGGGAGACGCCGTGGGGTGCACGCCGAGGTACAGGGCCCCGAGGCCGGCGACGTGCGGGGCGGCCATCGACGTCCCCGAGAGGAACTTCCACGTGGGGTCGGCCCCCTCCGCGTTGGCTCCGCTCGCGAGGATCGCCACACCCGGAGCCGACACGTCGGGCTTCAGGATGTCGCTGCCGTCCGCGAGCACCGGGCCCCGGCTCGAGAAGCCGGCGACCTGCGGGGTCGGCGGCGACGCGATGTCGGACACGTTGCCCGGCAGGAAGGTCGCCGTCGCCCCCTCGGTCTGGGCGTAGGCGAGAGCCGCCTCGCGGTAGGGGGCGTCGATGTGGACGGTCGGCACGCTGTGCTCGTCGAGATCGATCGAGCTCGTGGTCGGGTTCACGAGCAGGAGGCCGATGCCCCCGGCCCGCTTCACCTCGGCGGACTTCGCCGTGCGGTCGTAGGTGCCGCGGTCGCAGAGCACGATCGAGCCGGCGACGGCGGCCGGGTCGAGAGAGTTCGGGCCGCAGAGGTTCGCGTCGGCGACCCCCTCCGCCGCGACGTCGCCCGCCCAGACGAGCGGACCGGTGAGCGGAGTGGCCCCCTCGGTGCGGTCCACCGTGATGGACGCTCCCGGGAACCGGGAGCCGTCACCGAGCTCGACCGTCGCCTCATAGCTCGGGATCGTCGACGCCGCGACGGTCGTGATCCACGGCGACGCATTGTCGAGAGTCGAGGCGCCGGGTCCGTCGTTGCCGGCCGAGGCGGACACGAAGATGCCGGCGGCCGCCGCTCCGAAGAACGCGTAGTCGGTCGCCGAGACGGTCGTCTCGGCGGCACCGCCTCCGATCGAGTAGTTGATGACGTCGACACCGTCGGCCACGGCCTGCTCGATGCCGGCCAGGAGGTCGGTCGATGCGCACCCGTCGTCGGTCGTGACGGCGGGGTCCGGACCGGACCAGCAGACCTTGTACGCCGCGATCTTCGCAGCGGGGGCGACTCCGGAGATCTCGCCGTAGCTCGACCCGAGCACCGTCGCGTCGAC
>CAKTZW010000125.1 GCA_934636065.1 uncultured Labedella sp. | reverse complement strand
GTCTTCGCCCTCGCGTTCCTCGTCCTGCCGCCGCGCGCGCTCAGCGCGTCGATCGCGGAGATCCGCGACGTGAACGGCGGGCTCCTCCTGTCGGAGCCCGTCGACACCACGGTGGAGCTCACGGCGGACGCCGACTACTCGAGCTTCGGCCTGCGCGAGTGGGCTGCTCTGCTGCGGCAGAGCACCCGGCCCGAGAGCCTCATCGCCACGCCGTTCCAGGCTGTCGGCTTCGTCACGCCGAGCGACGAGTCGGACGACTCCTTCGTGCTCACCCGGTTCGTCGTCACCCACTGCGCGATCGACGCGCAGCCCGTCGGCGTGACGGTGTACTCGCCGGGGTGGGACGACCGCTTCGAGGTCGGCGCGTGGGTGACGGTCGACGGGGCGTTCGCGACGGCCCCGGACGCCTCGGCGAGCAGCCCCGTGTCGGTCGCTCCCGAGTCGGTGGCCCCGACCCCGGAGCCGGACGTGCCCTATGAGTACTGACGCTCCGTCTCGGCGCGGTCGCGAGCGCGGCGGCTCCGTCGACGGAGGGCGCGGCGACCGCGGGTCGCGCTCCGAGAGGCGCCGCCGCGCGCTGTTCCGGCGGACTCTCGCGTCGACGATCGTGGCGCTCGCCGTCATCGCCGTCGCCGTGGGCGCTGTGGGGCTCCTGCAGGGGCCGCAGCTCGCCCGAGCGGACATCGACCTCCCCTCGACCGTGACCGATTCCGGTGCCCGGCTGCTGCTCTACGCGGACCGACCGATCCACGACATCGAGTCGTCCGATGTGACCGTCACCCCTGCCGTCCCCGTGACCGTGCAGACGGAGGGAACCGCGATCCTCGTGCGCTTCGACACCGTCCTCGACTACGACACCGACTACGAGGTGAGCGTCGCCGGCGTGCGCTCGCCGGGGTCCTCGCCCGTGTCCCGCTTCGACTACGCCTTCTCCACGGGGGAGCCCCCGCTCTACATCCTCCAGCGCGACGACACCGGGGACGATCACGTCATCCGCACGGACACGGCGGGTGCGGAGGGCGAGTCCGTCTTCGCCGCCCCGCGCATCCAGCAGTTCGAGGTGGTCGGCGAGGAGCTCATCGTCGCGACCATCACCGATGACGACCACTCCCGCCTGCTGTCGGTGCCGCTCTCAGGAGGGGAGCAGACCGAGATCCCGTTGCCGGGGGAGGGACGCGTCGAGCAGTTGCAGTCCTCTCCGCGGCAGTTCCTCGTCGGCTTCCTCTACTCGCAGGACGCCGGGACCGCCACGAGCATCGAGAGCGGCCTGTTCGTGTTGCAGACGAAGACGGGAACGGAGCCCGTCCGCGTCGAGGCGACGGGCAGCGAGGAGACGAAGGTCACGCAGTGGTCGTTCGTCCCGTCGACGACGTCGGTGCTCGTCCGGACGTTCGACGACGAACTCGTCGTCGCAGACGCCGTGAACCCCGGCGATCCCGTCCTGCTCGGCAACGCCCTGCTCGTGCACGGCTTCGTCGAGGGCGAGCAGACGGCGATCGTTGAACGCATCGACGCGATCGTGCAGGTCGACCTCCTGACGGGCGAGGAGTCGCCGTTCCCCGTGCCGGCGGAGCTCCAGGGCAACCCCGGCGATCTCGCCTCGTTGTCCGCGGACAGCTATGCGCGCATCTACTCGGAGTACGACGCGGCGACCGGCGCGTTCAGCCAGTCGGTCGAGCTCGTGGAGGACGGCGCCGTCCGGCGCCTGTACGGCGTGGACGACGGCAGCTCGTCGATCCTCCAGGTGTGCGCCTCGCCGAACGGGCAGTACATCGCCGTGGTGGAGGCGCGCAACCAGGTGGAGCTCGGCTCGGACCTGTATCCGATCCTCCCCATGCCGCGCGGGGTGTCGACGCTCCTCATCGAGCGGGAGTCGGCCGATGTGCGAGCGAGCATCACGGGATTCGACCTCCCGTGGTGCGCGCGTCCGCCGATGAACTGAGCCGTCTCGCCGATAGCCTGGCAGCACGGCGGTGGCAGTCCCGCCCGACGATCCCAGGGGGCCACATGCTCAAGCGTCCGTTGTTGGTGTCGATGGCGCTCGCCGCGGGAATCGCTCTCGCGGGCTGCGGCGCCGGCGAGGCCGAGCCGACCCCCACCCCGAGCGCGACGGCCGGCGGTCCGTCGACCCCCACCAGCACGCCGTCGCCGACACCGACGCCGTCCCGCACGGCGACCCCCGCTCCCTCGCCGACGACGGCACCGGACGCCTGGACGGGCGAGAAGGCGTACGCGGCGTGTATCGCGTTCTACCGCGAGAAGACGGCCGCAGACGGGCTCGACCCCGACGCCGCGACGTGGGACTCGTACAGTCCGGACGTCGTGCAGAAGAACGGCGCCGAGTGGACGGTGAGCCTCGTCGGGACCGTCGAGGACGACGAGGGCAACGTCTACGACGGAGCGTTCGCCTGCACCGTCGCCGGGACGCCCTCGTCGCCCAAGGTCACCGAGTCGACCGGGATCTAACCCGGTCGACCCCTCACGGTCCGTGGTGCGCCGCCGGTGACCGGCGCCGCTACGCCTCGGGTGCGCGCACGGCGGGCATGACGACGCCGGCGAGGATCGTGAGCGCGGCGGCGACGACGACGGCGAGGAAGACCGCGCTCGATCCCGCCTGGACGGCGGACGCGGACTCGGCACCGCCGGAGCGCGCGATGACCGAGTTGGCGATCGCGCCGAAGACGGCGACGCCGACGGCGCTCCCGGTGGAGCGCATGAACATGTTGGCCCCCGTGACGACGCCGCGCTCCGTCCAATCGACCGACGACTGGGCGGCGATGAGCGTGGGGGTCGCGACGAGGCCGAGACCCAGGCCGACGACGAAGCACGCGACGGCGACGAGGACGGCGTCCGGCGTCCCCGCCGTCGCCCACAGGACGAGCGCGCCCGCGACGGAGGTGACGAGACCGATGAGCGCTGTCGGGCGGAATCCGACCCGCAGGTAGATCCGTCCGGACTGCGACGCCGTGATCGGCCACCCGATCGTGAGCGCCGCCACCGCGAGGCCGCCGATGAGCGGCGTCGCGCCCGCCGACACCTCGAGGAAGGTGGGGACGAACGAGGTGAGCCCGACGAGGATCGCCCCGACGCCGAGCGAGATGAGCGAGGTCGTCGTGATCAGCCGACGGCGGAAGATCGTCAGGGGCAGCACGGGCTCGGCCGCGCGCCGCTCGATGAGGGCGAAGACCACGAGCAGCACCCCGCCGAGGCCGAACGCGGCGATACTCTGCCACGAGAACCAGGCCCACGCGTTCCCGCCCTCGAGCACGGCGAGGATGACGAGGGTGAGTGCGACCGTGAGGACCGTCGCGCCGGCGACATCGACGCGGTGCCGCGTCCGCTCGATCGACTCCCGGTGGTGCCGGCGCAGCATGTACGCGGCGAGGAGGCACAGCGGGATGTTGATGAAGAAGATCCACCGCCAGTCCAGGTACTGCGAGAAGAGCCCGCCGAGGGTCGGGCCGACGACCGAGGAGATCGCCCACACGCTCGCGAGGTAGCCCTGCGCCTTCGCGCGCTCGCGCACGGTGTAGATGTCGCCGGCGATCGTGACCGAGACGGGCAGCACGGCGCCCGCTCCGAGCCCCTGGACGGCGCGGAAGACGATGAGGGACGTCATGTCCCACGCGACGCCGCACAGGATCGAGCCGAGCAGGAACAGCCCGATGCCCGTCAGGATGATGGGCGTGCGGCCGACGGTGTCCGCGAGCTTGGCGTAGACGGGGACCGACACCGCCTGGGCGAGCAGGTAGATGGAGAACAGCCAGGGGAACTGCGCGAACCCGCCGAGGTCCGTGACGATCGACGGGACCGCCGTGGCGATGATCGTCGACTCGATCGCGATGAGGCCCGTCGCGAGCATGAGGGCGATGAGGACGGGGCCGCGCGCCGAACGGAAGCCGACCTCCGCGTCGGTGGAGGTCACGATGCGGTTCCGTCGAGAGTGGGCACGAGGAGGGGCAACGTCGGGGGGTCGGTGCGGAATTCCCGCCCGCGCCGGATCATCCGCGCAGCCACCGGGTCACGGCGCTCCGGCCGCCGCCGGATCGTGTCACTCGGCCGCGAGGTACAGGAAGTCGCTCCACATGCTCGCGACGGCCCACCTCCCGCTCGACTCGGCGTCGACGGGAACGGCGATGAGGAAGGCTCCCTCCACCGACTCGCCCGCCGACAGGTCGGCGACCTGCGAGAGGTCGGTCCCGGGTGGGACGGCCGCGACCTCGCCGGGGGAGTAGAAGACCTCGTCGTCCTCGGAGAAGGCGACGTAGAGCTCGTCGAAGACGGAGGCGGTCTCGTCGCCGACGTTCGTGATCTCCGCCGTGACGTAGGCGTACTGCATGTCGGGCAGGAGATCCGAGGACGTGTCCAGGTCGGGGTTGGCGGCCTGCACCTCCTCGAGCGCGTCGTAGGTCGCGCTCTCGAGCGTGATCTCCCAGCGCGGCTGACCGTCCCGCGTCACCACGAGCGTCTCGCCGAGCGGGAGGGGCTCCGTGAATCCACCGGCCCCGGCGAGCTCGTCGTCCGCCGGCGTGAGCGTCTCCTCGGCGTATTCCTGGGGATATCCACCGATGCTGCCGAACCCGCCGAACATCGCGGACGTCGTCTGGGCGACCACCCCCGAGTACAGCACGGCGAGGGCGACGGAGGCGACGAGCGCCAACACGCTCGTGATGGTGCCCGCGAGCGCGAACCCCCGCCGAGAGGCCAGGTGGAAGAGGGCCGCCACTCCGAGTCCCGTGCCCGCCGTGCCGAGTGCGATGCTCGCGATGTTCGCGACCGGCACGGCGGAGCCGAGGGCGGCCAGGATGCCGAGGATGAGGGATCCGATGCCGAGCGCGCGGCCGGCTGTGTTCACCGGAGGCCGCGCGGCGACGGCGGGCTCGAACGGCGGCCACGCGACCGGCGGGAGTGCAGAGTTCATCGGAGAGGTGTCGGACACCCGACGATCCTCTCGCATGACCACGGCGCGGCGCCTCTCCCTGTTGGGGTGGCGGCGGCGGTGTTGGGTGGCGGAGGCCGCGCGCGGCGGCGGCCCTGGCCGTTCGCGTGCCGGACGGGCGTCGTGTACGATGGCTCTTTGGCTGGGCGGACTCCTTCCGACCCTTCCCGTGCGACAACCCCCAATCCTCACTGACGGAGGTTGCGTCGCGCCGACAAGAGATCTTGGGCGGAGCATCTGTTCCGCGGTATCGACAGGAGAGAACCAATGGCAGCAGTGTGCCAGGTGACCGGAGCCACTCCCGGCTTCGGACACAACATTTCGCACTCGCACCGGCGCACCAAGCGCCGTTTCGACCCGAACGTTCAGAAGAAGACGTACTACGTGCCGTCGCTTCGTCGTAACGTCACCCTCACGTTGTCCGCCAAGGGCATCAAGGTCATCGACGCCCGTGGCATCGAGTCCGTCGTGAAGGACCTGCTCGCACGTGGGGAGAAGATCTAGCCATGGCCAAGCAGCAGGACGTCCGTCCCATCATCAAGCTCCGTTCGACGGCGGGCACGGGGTACACGTACGTGACGAAGAAGAACCGTCGCAACGACCCCGACCGTCTCGTGCTCAAGAAGTACGACCCGGTCATCCGCAAGCACGTCGATTTCCGAGAGGAGCGCTAAGCATGGCCAAGAAGAGCAAGATCGCCAAGAACGACCAGCGCAAGGTCATCGTGGAGCGCTACGCCGCGAAGCGACTCGAGCTGAAGAAGACGCTCGTCGACCCGAACGCCACCGACGAGGCCCGCGAGGAGGCCCGTCTCGGCCTGCAGAAGCTGCCGCGCGACGCGTCGCCGGTCCGCCTCCGCAACCGCGACGCCATCGACGGCCGTCCCCGCGGCCACCTCACGCGCTTCGGCATCTCGCGTGTCCGGTTCCGCGACATGGCGCACCGTGGCGAGCTGCCCGGCATCACCAAGTCGAGCTGGTAGGGGAGGCGGCTGACATGAGCATGACCGACCCGATCGCCGACATGCTGACCCGGCTGCGCAACGGCAACGCGGCCCACCACGACGAGGTCAGCATGCCC
>CAKTZW010000124.1 GCA_934636065.1 uncultured Labedella sp. | reverse complement strand
GAACGAGCCCTCTTCGCCGTAGGGTCCCGCGGCCTCGCGCCATCCGGCCGCCGTCAGGCCGCACTGCTTGCCGAGCAGCGCCAGGAAGATCCGCGCCTTCTGATCGCCGAATCCCGGGAGTGAGGTGAGCCGGGCGAGGACTTCGGGGCCGTCGGGGTCGCCTCGCGTCCAGATCGCGCTCGCGTCGCCATCCCAGTCCGCGACGACCGCGGAGCACAGCGCCTGCACGCGGCCGGCCATCGAGCCGGGGAAGCGATGAACGGCAGGCGTCCGTCGGACGAGTTCGACGAAGTCGTCCGGATCCGCCGCGGCGATCGCGGCCGGATCGAGGGACCCGAAGCGATCGCGGATCTTCGCGGGACCGCTGAAGGCCGTCTCCATCGCGATCTGCTGATCCAGCAGCATCCCGATGAGGAGCGCGAGCGGGTCCTCCGACAGCAACCGGTCGGCGGCCTCGTCATCGGTGATGTGCAGCTCTGTCACGGCGATCCCTCCTCGTCCGGGGTCAGTCGTCGCGCTCGCCCGGACGAACGGCCGCTTCGTCGGACACGTCGATCCGCGTCACCCCGTCCGGCCGTTCGGTGACCTCGATGCGCGGCGCCGCGTCGGCCTCCGTCGACTTCTCGGCCCTCGTGAGCTGCTCGTGTCGTTTCTCGTCGTGCGTCGGTTCGCTGGTCGCCTCGGTCATGTGCCGACGGTAACAGGGCGGCGGCCACGTCGACACGGGGTGGTGCCGGCGCTCATCGCGTGGTCGTGACCCGTCACCGCCTTCGGGAGTGCAACCCCCCGTGCTCTCGGAAAGTGGCGGCGTAGTGTGACCGGCACGGTATGACGATGACGGAGAACGAGGGGGGTCTCGCGGATCGCGACGGGGGTTCTCGGCGATCGTGGCGGGGCCGAGCGACGGGAAGGGCGTGGGGTATGAAACGGATCACCTACGGAACTGAAACGTTCGTCGTGGATGATCGCGTGGGGGAGGACCTGATGCGGCACGCCCGCACGGTGGCGGCATCACGGGATCCGGAGGTCGTGCAGGTGCCGATCCTCCAACCGGACGGTTCGACGCGCCAGGCGTCGATGCTCATCGGTCCGAGCACCCCGGTGCTCGCCGTCGACGCGCCCGACCTCGAGCCCACGCGGTCGCGCGTGACGGCGATGGCTCGCGTGCGATCGATCGATCCGACGCTCGTCTACGACGACTCGAGCACCTACTTCGACATCGGCTTCGACGCCTGAGCTCCGTCCGCGGTGCGAGAGATCGTCCGCATCGGACGATCCGTCATGCCCGGAGAAAACGATAGAGGGCCGGTGACCCGAACACCGACCCTCTATCTCCCGAATGGATGGTGCCCTGCGCTCTCGGCGGCGATACGATCTCGTGCCGGCGACGGGGATGAACCATCTGATTTGAAAGCTAGCTGAACTAGCGATCTCCGCGCAAGCGCCATCGTGTCGGCAAAAAGGGGGACAACCCGCCGAAAAGCCGCAGAAAACGGAAACCCCCACCGGCACGAGGCTCGGCGGGGGATCGGTGGCTCCGACGGGCGTCGATCCCGTGACCTCACGATTTTCAGTCGTGCGCTCTACCAACTGAGCTACAGAGCCGAAGGGACAACACAAGTTCGATGGAACGGTCCCACTGGTAAGAAACCCTCCCGTATTCGGAAGGGTCCCTCACCATGGCGACCCTGACGGGACTTGAACCCGCGACCTCCGCCGTGACAGGGCGGCACGCTAACCAACTGCGCTACAGGGCCATGCATGCGGCGCTCTCACGCCGCGTTTTCAATTGTACCGGTAACCGTCTCCGTGCCTGGACACGTGACCCCAACGGGATTCGAACCCGTGCTGCCGCCGTGAAAGGGCGGTGTCCTAGGCCACTAAACGATGGGGCCGACGAGCTCGAAAGCTCAAGGGCTACCGGCGTACAAGCATACGGGTGAAGGGGGGAAATGCCAAAACGGCTGCGCTCCGGAGCGACGCGACGCACGCGGCGGACTTCCGACGTGCCACGAGATGTCCCGCCCACCGCGGAGAGTCAGGTCTAGATTCGAGCCCGACGACGCGAGCGCCACGCGATCGGGGGCTGGTCATGACGGCCCCCATCGTTACTGTTAACGATGTTGTTCATGTGACTGATGTGAAAGCGGCCGGGGAATCTGATGTCCGAAGCGAAGAAGTCGAAGCGCGGCAGCGTGTTCCGCTGGCGGTCCCGCCGCGACCGGACGGGCGACGCGACCCGTCGTCAGGTGCTCGCGCTCGGGGCGGTCGGCGTCTTCGCCGCCGCCGGGGTGGCCGCGGGAGTGACGCCGGCCTGGGCGGCGAAGTACCCCTCGTGGGACGACGTCCAGAAGGCGAAGAAGAACCAGGCCGACGCGGCTGCGCAGGTTGCGAACATCAAGTCCCTCATCTCCGGCCTCGAGGCCGAGGTCGCCGCGACGCAAGCGGAAGCCGAGCTGAAGGGGCAGGAGTACTTCGAGGCCCAGCAGGCCTTCGACGACGCGGTGGTCCGCGCGGAGTCGCTGCAGACTCAGGCCGACGACAAGAAGGTCGAGGCCGACGAGTCCATCGCGAAGGCCGGGCAGGTCGCCGCGCAGCTGTATCGAAGCGGAGGAAGCGACGTCTCCCTCAGCCTCTTCTTCGACTCCTCGGCGAGTCCCGACGCCCTGCTCGGCGCCCTCGGGACGATGAGCAAGCTGCTCGAGCACAACAAGTCGGTCTACGACCAGGCGGTGAACGCCCGCAACACGGCGCAGTCGCTCAGCGACCAGGCGTCGTCCGCGCGTGAGGAGCGCGAGCGGCTCAGGGGACTCGCGGAAGAGGCCATGGTCGCGGCGCAGGCGGCGGCCGACGCGGCGGTGTCGGCCCTCCAGGAGTCGCAGGACAAGAAGGTCGAGCTGGAGGCCCAGCTCGCCGCCCTCCAGGACACGACGGCGAAGACCGTCGACGGCTACAAGAAGGGCGTCGAGGAGGAGCGCAAGCGCCGCGAGGCCGCAGCCGCTGCTGCCGCTGCGGCCGCCGCCGCGGCAGCCGCCGAGGCCGCCAAGAACGCCAACAAGGGCGGCGGCGGTGGAGGCGGCGGTGGCGGCGGCGGCGGCGGCGGTGGTGGCGGAACCATCGGCGGATGGGCACGTCCCGCGTCCGGGTGGATCAGCTCCGGCTTCGGGCGTCGCAACAGCCCCGGCGGAGTCGGAAGCACGAACCACCCGGGCGTCGACATCGCCAACGGGTCGGGGACGCCTCTCTATGCCGCGTCATCCGGTGTCGTCACGTACGCGGGAGCGAACGGCGGCTACGGCAACTTCATCCGCATCTCCCACTCCGGCGGGATCACCACGGCGTACGGGCACATCCGCCAGGGTGGGATCGCCGTGCGCTACGGGCAGCGGGTGAGCGCGGGTCAGTACATCGCGGCCATGGGCAGCACGGGCAACTCGACGGGACCGCACGTCCACTTCGAGACGCGCGTCAACGGCGTCGCCTACAACCCGGTGTCCTTCATGAGGGACCGCGGCATCTCCCTCTGATCGGACCCGCTCCGCTCACCGACGAGACGGGCGCCGCGCTCCTGAGGGAGTGCGGCGCCCGTCTCGGTCGCGGTGGTCTGCTCAGTGCGAGCCCTCGGCCTCGAGCTTCGCGAATCCGGCCTGAACGATCTGCTCGGCCTCGGCTGCGTCGCCCCAGCCCTCGATCTTGACCCACTTGCCGGGCTCGAGGTCCTTGTACCGGGTGAAGAAGTGCTCGATCTCGTTGCGCGTCTGCTCCGACACGTCCGAGAGGTCCTGGATGTGGCTCCAGCGCGGGTCCTTGTGGGGGACGCAGACGATCTTCGCGTCCGAGCCCGCCTCGTCGCTCATGTTGAGGACGCCGACAGGGCGGACCTTGACCCCGACGCCCGGGAAGACCGGGTACTCGAGCAGGACGAGCGCGTCGACCGGGTCTCCGTCGAGTCCGAGCGTGTTCTCGAAGTAGCCGTAGTCGACGGGGTAGACGAAAGCGGTGAAGAGGACGCGGTCGAGGTACACGCGGCCGGTCTCGTGGTCGACTTCGTACTTGTTGCGGCTGCCCTTGGGGATCTCCACGACGACGTCGTATGCGGCCATGAGGCGCTCTCCTTGCTGGTTCGGTGGGGTCTGTCCGGCGGAGCGCCGGCGGCTCAACCCTAACGGATCGCCTCGGCGTGTCCTCGGGTTCTACGAAGCGTAGAAAAGCTGGGAGGCGTCGAGTAGCGTGGGCGTCGTGGCTGACTCCTTCCCCCGGCCGGACGCCGACGCGCGCCGTGTCGCCCCGCCGACGGTGCACCGGTTGTCGCGTGAGATCGTGAGGGCGCTCTCGTCGCCTCCGGTCCGGCTCGAGGCCGTAGCGGGTGACCGCCCGGTCGTGCTCGTGGCCGTGAGCGGGGGGACCGATTCGCTCGCCCTCGCCGCCGCGGCCGTCCACGCCGCGCCGGTCCTCGGCATCCGCCTGCTCGCCATCGTCGTCGACCACGGACTGCAGGCCGACTCTGCGTCCGTCGCCGTGCGCGCCGCGGACATGGTCCGCTCCTTCGGGGGGGAGGCCCGCGTCGTGAGCGCCTCGGTCGGGTCGGAGGGCGGGCCGGAGGCCGCCGCCCGCGCCGCGCGGTACGCCGCCCTCGACGACGCGGCGCGCAGCGAAGGCGCATCCGCCGTGCTCCTCGGCCACACGCTCGACGATCAGGCCGAGACCGTGCTGCTGGGGCTCGCGCGTGGCTCCGGTGTCGGCAGCCTCAAGGGGATGGCGGAGGCGACGGGCCGACTCGTCCGGCCGTTCCTCGGAATCCGACGGCTCGACACGCGCGCGGCGGTGGAGGAGCTCGGGCTCGACGTGTGGGAGGACCCTCACAACGACGACCCGTCGTTCGCCCGCGTGCGCGTCCGTCACCGCGTCCTGCCCGTGCTCGAGGCCGAGCTCGGGCCCGGGGTCGCGGAGGCGCTCGCGCGAACGGCCGACCAGGCGCGCGAGGACGCCGAGGCCTTCGACGAGATCATCGAGGAGTTCATCGAGGAGATCTGCGAGCCCGCCGAGGCCGGCCTGTCGGTCGACGTGGGACCGCTCGCCGCGAACCCGGCGGCGATCCGCAACCGGATCATCAGGCTCGTCGCCCGGAGCGAGTTCGGCTCATCGCTCTCGCGAGCCCACACCCTCGCGATCGCCGCCCTCGTGACGGAGTGGAGGGGACAGGGCCCGGTCGACGTACCCGGCATCAGGGTCACGCGCAACGGCGGTCGACTGCATTTCGCATCCTCCGCCGCGGTGTCACACTGACGGCATGACCACTCAGATCGAGAAGGCGGAGCTCCTCCGCTCGCTCCACGTCCCCGGCGACCCCCTCATCCTCACGAACGTGTGGGACGCGATCAGCGCGACGACGGTCGCGCGCACGCCCGGCGTCCGCGCGATCGCGAGCGCGAGCCACTCCGTCTCCAACGCGCGCGGTTTCGAGGACGGCGAGGGGATCCCCCTCGAGGAGGCCCTCGACTCGATCCGCCGGATCGCCGCGGCCGTCGACCTGCCCGTCACGGCGGACTTCGAGAAGGGCTATGCCGAGGACGCCGAGGGCGTCCGTGCGAACGTCGCGCGGCTCCTCCGCGAGACCGAGGCCGTCGGCATCAACATCGAGGACAGCGTCGGAGCGGAGAAGGCGCCGACCTTCCCGCTCGACGTGGCCGCCTCTCGGGTCGCCGCGGCACGCGCGGGCGCGGACGACGCCGGTGTTCCGCTCGTCATCAACGCTCGCGTCGACACCCTCGCGGGGGGAGGGGAGTGGGGCGACGCCGTCGCACGCGCGAACGCCTATCTGGACGCCGGTGCCGACGTCGTCTTCTTCCTCGGCTTGTCGACGGAGGAGCTCGTCGAGCGTGCCATCGCCGAGGTGCGCGGGCCGATCTCCGTGATCGGCCATCCCGGTGCCGTTCCGCTCGCCCGGCTCGCCGAACTGGGCGTGAGTCGGGTCAGCTTCGGGCCCTTCGCCCTCGGAGCGGCGCTCGCGGCGCTGCTC
>CAKTZW010000123.1 GCA_934636065.1 uncultured Labedella sp. | reverse complement strand
CCACCGAACCCCCCGGGGTGCGCACCGCACAGCGCACCCCGGGCCCCATCCCCGCGCTGCTGAACGCGCAGCGCCTTTCTCTTACCGTGCGTTCACACCGGAGTCCTCCGGCACACCGGCAAAGGAGCCACGCCAATGAGACGTCTCACCGCGTTCATCGCCCTCAGCGTCACCCTCGTCCTCGGGTCGTCAGCTCTCACCGCGGCTCCGGCGTCTGCAGCGGCAGAGGACGACGTCGCGACCGTCATCGATCGGCTGGAGGAGTACTACCTCGGCCAGGGCGACGACATCATCATCGCCAACGGCATCTATCTCGCCCGCACCTCGGAGGCTCTCGACTACGTCGCCTCGCAGAATGGCGACGGCTCGTGGTCGGACGTGGACTACGCCGACCGCACGAGCTCCGCCAACGGGAGCGTCTGGTCCGCGTACACCGCCCTGTATCGCATGCTCGCGATGACGCAGGCGTACACGGATCCGGAGTCCGCGGCGGTCGGCGACGAGCGTCTCGTCGACGCCGTCGAACGCGCGCTCCTGCATTGGGGCCGGGTGAACCCCGGTAACACGAACTGGTGGGAGACGGAGATCGGCGAGTCCATCGCCATGGGCCGGATCTCGATGTTCCTCGGTCCGCAGCTGAGCGACGACGCCTTCCAGGTCAGCCTCACCCACAACACCGGCAAGCTCGACCCGGTCGGCGCGAACGGGGCCTGGCGCACCTCCAACTACATCTTCGAGGCCCTCTCCACCGGTGACATCGACAAGGTCGAGGAGGGGTTCGCGACGATCGTCGCCACGATCGCGGTCGACCATTCCGGCACCGTCCAGGAGGCCGTGCAGCCGGACGCGAGCTTCTGGGCGCACGGCGCGCAGCTGTACAGCGAGGGCTACGGCATGGTGCTGTTCACCTATGCCGCGTTGTGGTCGGACGTCGCCAGGGGAACCGGTCTTGCCTTCACGCGAGAGCAGCTCGACTCGATCGCCTTCTACTTCATCAGCGGCACCCGGTGGCTCATCCGCGGTGAGATCGGGATGCTCTACCTCAACTACCGTCCGCCCAAGACCGTGAGCGACGTCACGAGCCACGCCTCCGAGTTCATCGAGCCGCTGCAACGGATGGTGCGCACGGACGCCCTCTATGCGACCGCCTATCAGGCCGTGCTCGACGGCGTGCTCGGTGAGACCGAGACGAACGGGGTCACCGGCAACAAGTACTTCTGGCGATCCGAGTTCTCCTCCCACCTGCGGGAGGGTTACGGCATCTTCACCCGTCTCAACTCGTCGCGCACGTTCGGGGCCGAACTGCGCACCCCGTACCGGGACGAGCTCGGCAATCCGGTCTACTGGAACGCGATGGGCTCAACGGCCATCCAGGTCAACAACCGCGAGTACCTCGATCTCGGGCCGGCCTTCGACTGGTGGCACTACCCGGGCGTCACCGCGCCCGACGAGAAGCGCACCGAGCGCGGCTTCGAGAACCGCGGACGCAACGGCGACGGCGGCAGCTTCACCGGCGGCGCGTCGAACGGCGAGTACGGCGTGAGCGTGATCACCCTCGACACGGCCGGGACCGCGGCCCAGAAGAGCTACTTCTCCTTCGACGAGGGCATGGTCGCCCTCGGCGCGGGCATCGACTCGACGAGCGACGCACCGGTCCACACGACCATCAACCAGGCGGTGGCGACGGAGAACGCGAGCGTCGACGGCCGGGCGGTCGAGGCGGGCACCGAGGGGGCCGCCGTCGGCGGCGCCGGTTGGGCCTACAACGACGAGGTGGGCTACGTCTTCGCCGGTGGGCAGGACGTGAAGGTCTCGAACACGACGCAGTCGGGCAACTGGGACGGCGCCGAGACCGTCAGTCGCGACGCGTTCTCGCTCTACGTCGACCACGGGGTGAAGCCGGCTGACGCCACCTACGACTACACGGTGCTCCCGGCCGCGACGCCCGACCAGGTCGAGGACTACGCGGCGGCACCTGCAATGACGACGCTGCGCAACGACGCATCGATTCAGGCGGTGCGGCACGCCGACGCGGGCGTCACCATGGCGGTGTTCTCCGACGCCGGCTCACTCGACCTGGGCGACGGTCGCGGGCTCACCGTCGACCAGCCGAGCATCGTCGTGCTCGACGAGCGGGGCGACACGCCCGTCGTGAGCGTCTCGAACCCCGACCGCCCCGGCCTCTCCGTCGGCATCTCGCTGACGGGGGCCGGCGAGGACTGGCAGGGGCGCTTCACGCTCGGATCCGGCGAGAACCTGGGCAAGACCGTCACCGCGCCGCTCGCCGCCGGCGCCCTCCCGGAGGTCTCGCCGCTCTCCGCGAGCAGCACGGCGTCCGGCTCGACGGTCGCCGCCCTCGGAGACGACGATCCCGACTCCGTCTGGCGTTCCGCCGCCGACGGCACCCAGTGGGCGGCCGTCGCACTGCCGCGCGGCTCGTGGGTCACCTCCGCGACGATCGACTGGGCCGACGCTCCGGCCACCGACTACGTCGTGCAGACGTCGCCGGACGGCGTCGACTGGACCGATCGGTCACACGTCACGAACGGCGACGGTGGCGTCGACGAGGTGACGATCACTCCGACCCCGGCCGAACACGTCCGCGTGCTGCTCCTCGAGGGAGACGCGGGGGCCTACGGCATCCGCGACCTGTCGGTGACCTCGAGCGTGAACCTCGCGATCGACAGCGCGACGCGCGCGTCGGGGTACGCGGGCTACAACCTCGTCCACCTGGCCGCCGACGGCGACCCGGAGACCCGCTGGCGGGGCAACAACGCCGACAGTGCATGGGCGCAGGTCGACCTGGGGGAGTCGCGACCGGTGTCCACCGTGCGGCTCTCGTGGGAGGCGGCCTTCGCCAAGACCTACACGATCCGGCTCTCGGACGACGGCCGCACCTGGCGCGAGGCCTACGCCACCCCGTCCGCCGGGAGCGACGGCGGCGTCGACGTGATCACGCTCGACGGGCAGAGTGCGCGCTACGTCCGCATGCAGACCGTCACCCGCGCGCTCAACTACGGGCCGTCCCTGTGGGAGTTCGAGGTCTTCTCGGACCGCCTCGTCGCCGACGCAAAGACGGTTCCCTCCGGGAACCCCAACCTCGCCCTCGGACGACCGACGACGGCCGACAGCGTCCACCAGAACAACGCCACGATCACCGCGCCCAAGGCGACGGACGGTTCCCGCTCGACCAAGTGGTCGTCGGCCCGGGCCGCCTCCGAGCATTGGCTGCAGGTCGATCTCGGGAGCGTGCAGTCGGTGTCGCGGGCCGTCGTCGCGTGGGAGGCCGGGACGTCGAAGGATTACCGCATCGAGGGGTCGGTCGATGGGACGACCTGGATCCCGATGGCGCGCGTGACGGCGGCCCAGCCGAGCCTCACGCACACGCACGACTTCGCGGCGGTCGACGTCCGGTACGTGCGACTGTCGGGACTCCCGTCCACGCAGTACGGCCTCAACGTCTGGGAGCTCGAGCTCTACGGCGGCTACACCTTCGAGTGCGCCGGGCCGGTCTCGAGCGGGCGCGACGGGTCGGCCGTGGTCGCGGCCACCGTGTCGCCGATGAGCCCCGGTGACCGGTTCGAGGCCGTCTCCCTCGATGACGCCGTGGCGACGGTGTCGGGTGACGTCCGGGTGTCTCCGGACGGGCGCGTCGACGTGGACATCGCGACGCACGCGCCCGGTGGCACCACCGTGGGGATCCGGCACGAGCGCGGCACGGAGATCGCCTGGTGCGACCTCACCGTCGTCGCCGACGTCGGTCGGTTGCAGGCGCAGATCGCTGCGGGGAACGCACTCGACAGCACGGAGTACACGCCGGGCAGCTGGGAGCCGCTCCTCCCGGCGCTCGAGGCGGCCAAGGCCGTGTTCGCCGAGCCCGGCACTGCTCAGGAACGGGTGGACGCCGCGGCGACCGCGCTCGAGGAGGCCCTCGCCGGACTGGTGCGCCGCGACGCGGTGCCGAGCGCACCGCGCGACGTGGTCGCGGCGGCGTCGGGCGGTGACGTGGAGGTGACGTGGACCGCCCCCGAGACGGCGGGAGGCTCCTCGATCGTCGCCTACGAGGTCGCCGTGGGCGACCGGGTCGTCACGACCGAGGGTTCGGTCCTGACCGCAACGGTGGCCGGGCTCGACGCCGGCGAGTACACCGTGACGGTCCGCGCTCAGAACGCGGGCGGGTGGTCGGAGGTATCGGCCCCCGTGAGCGTCACGATCGAGGACACCCCGGCGGCGAAGCCGCAGGTCGAGGTGGACGGTTCACCGCGGGTCGGCGGACGCATCGACGTCACCGGGACCGGGTTCGAGGCCGGTGGCGACTACACCATCCAGTTGCGGTCCACGCCGGTGGATCTCGGAACCGTGACCGCCGAGGACGACGGGACCTTCCGCTTCCGGGGTACCGTCCCGGCGGACGTGGATGCGGGGAAGCACACGATCGTCGTGATGCTCGACGGGGCCGACATCGTCTCGACGTCGGTGTCGATCGCCGCCGCCGGCGATCCCGGAGATCCGGGTGGCCCCGGCGCTCCGGGCAGCCCGGGTACTCCCGGGGAACCCGCCGGGTCGGGCGGATCCGGCGGGACCGACGGCCCGGACGGATCGGGCGGCACCGGCGCGGACGGCGACGGAACGCTCCCCGTGACCGGCGGTGATCTCGGGTGGATGCCGTGGGCGCTCGCCCTGGCGGTCCTGCTCCTCGTGTCAGGAGGCGTCGCCGTGAGAGTCCGGCGTCGCCGCGCCGACTGAGCCCCGTGCATGCACGAAGGGCCGCTCCCGATCGGGAGCGGCCCTTCTGCGGGCGGATCAGAGGTGCGTGAGCTCGGCCACTCCGATGGACGAGTCCGCCATACCGTAGAAGACGAACGTCCGTCCGCCGATCTCCTCGACCGCCGTCGGGAACACCACGTTGCCGAGGGTCCCGTGGAGTTCGTCGGCGGTCTGCGGGGAGAGGAGCGGTTCCGCCGACCGGGCGATCACGCGCTGCGGGTCATCAGCATCGAGGAGGATCGCCCCGGCGGCGTAGCGCGAGCCGTGCGCCAGCTCGAATCCCTTCGGCGTCGCGCCCGAGACGCCGTGGTGCAGCAGGAGCCACCCCTCCGGCACGCGCAGCGGCGACGGTCCCGCGCCGATCTTCGCGGTCTCGTAGGCCATCTCGGGGCCGATGATCATGGCCGAGTCGTGCACACGGGTCAGGGCGGAGAGGTCCGACCTCGCGGCGTCGACGTCGATGTAGCCGATCCAGATCGAGGGTCGGACCTCGTCGATGCCGGCCGGCGGGCGGGCGCCCTCGCCGGGGCGCAGCCAGTCGAGGTCCCACATCGGACGGTGCAGCAGCGCGATGCTCTGGCGGCCGTCCGGGCCCGGGACGAGCTCGGGGAAGAAGACGATGTCCTTGTTCGCGAAGAGGTTCAGGTCGGTCGCGAGCTCCGGCTGGTAGGAGAACTGGAACGGCCCGAGACGGTGCCACTCGACCGTGTCGCGGGAGTACGCGAGCGCGGGCTTGGGCCCGAGCGGTCCGTACGCGATGTACGTCATCACGTGGAGCCCGAGCGGCTCGAGGAACGTGATGCGCGGGTCCTCGACGCCGGCGTTCCGCTGACCGTGCTCCCACTGCTCGTCGGGTGCGAGCACGATATCGTCCATAAGGCCCATGCGGGTCTCTCCTTTCGTGTATGGCGGCGGGCGGGGCCCGCGCCATGGTCTTCCTTACTGCGGCGGGCGCGCCGGGTGCCGCGTCCGCGCCGTCCACTACATCATGTCGTAGGCGTCGATGTCCACTGACATGTTAATACCCTTGAGCGGCCCGAGGGAGGCCGCAGCTGCGCCGAGCACGCCGCCGAGGTCGGCGTCCACGGGGGACTTGACCATAACATGGCGGCGGAAGTAGTCCTTGGCGCGGGCCTTGACGCAGTCCGTGGGGCCCAGGACCTCCCAGCCGCTCTGGCCCTCCACGCGGGCGCGCACGGCGTCGATTTCGGCCCGCATCTCACGCGTCGAGGCCGGGATGGTCGCCTCGAACTCGCGCCGGGCGAGGCGCTGCGCGTTGCTCCAGAGGATCGGGGCAAAGACC
>CAKTZW010000122.1 GCA_934636065.1 uncultured Labedella sp. | reverse complement strand
GGGCGACAGCGTCGCGATCCAGGCCGCCTCCCGCTCCGGGTCCGGCGTTGCGGCGGCGTGGACGAACAGGTTGACGTTGAACGGCCGGCTCGTGCGGCCGCCCATTCGTCGGCGGCGTCCGATGAGTCGCCGTTCGACCGGAGCGACAGCAGTCGTCGCCCTCGGTGCCGTGACGCTCCTCATCCGGCAACGGCCCCGCGCGGCCCAGTCGCGTGCCGGTCGGCCCGGCGATCCCCGATCGCGGTGGCGGGCGGTCACCATCGATCGTGCGCCCGCCGAGGTGATGCCGGATCGACGGGTCCCCCCGCCGCTCGCGGACCTCGGCGACGATGCGGAGGTCGAGGTCCGTCCCTCCCCGGGCGACACGGGGAGCGAACTCCGTGCCAGACTCCGCACTCGAACGGGCGGCCGGACTGCCTCGTCGGCAGCGGCGAACGACGAGCGTATTCGGCGGATTCGGGCGGCGTTGGAGGCGCCGGACGCGTACGAGCCTCGACAACCGCGATCAGGGCTGGACGAAGGTCGTCCTGCATCCCGACGCCGCGGGGTCCTGACGGCTCGGCAGCACGACGAAAGAACGGAGGGAGCACCGTGAACGATCGAGTCCTGTCCACTCGTCGCGCTCTCGTCTGTCTGCTGATCGGAGCTGTGGCCGCCGCGATCGCGGCGGTCGTGGCCCCCAGTCTCGCGCCCCTCGTCGGGTGGTGCACCGCTGGAGGGCTCGCCCTCGTCTGGGTCTGGCGGATCTGCTGGCGTCAGGACGCCGAGGGCACGGAACGGATCGCGGAGGAGGAATCGAGTTCCCCTGTGACCGACAACGCGATCGTCGCCGCCTGCCTTGCGAGCATCGTCGCGGTCATGCTCGCGCTCGTCGAGTCCCGATCTCAAAGCGGCGGTCCCCTCGCCGTCGCCCTCGTGATCCTCGGAGTGCTCGGCACGATGGTCGCGTGGGCTCTCGTCAACACGGTCTATGCACTCAAGTACGCGCGCATGTACTACCTCGACAACGAGGTCGGCGGATTCGACACCAAGCAGGACGAACGGCCCGCCTACAGCGATTTCGCCTATTTCGCCTTCACGATCGGGATGTCCTACGCCGCGCCGGAGATCGAACCGGTCAACCGGGATGTGCGCCGGAAAGCGCTTCTCCACGCGATGCTGTCGTACTTCTTCGGCACGGTCATCATCGCGGTCGCGATCAATCTCGTCACGAATCTCGCACAGGGGTAGAGAGCAGCAGACACAACAGCAGCAGCAAACACAGCAGCAGCGGGGGCGCACCAGCTCCGCGCGATCGTTCATCGAAGGTGACGAGAACGGGGGGTGTCCGCCCCGCTCGAACTGCCAGTACGGTGAGCGCTACGGTGTCCTCCATTCGGACGACACGAGCGACGGCGCGACGACGAGTGGTTCGGTCGAGCGGCTGTGGCGACAACACACCCGACGTCCCGTGGAGAAACCGTGTTCCGTGTCCCGTCCTGGCGGAAGGCGCTCGCGCTGCCCGCTGTCCTCTCGCTCGCCCTCGGGGGCGCCCTCGTCGCCGCCGCGCCGGCATCGGCCGCGCCGGACGACCTCGTCGTGACGACCCCCGCGGCCGGCGACCTGGTCGACTCGCGCACCGTGCTGTTCTCGGGCGAGGGAACCGATGGCTCGACCATCACGATCACCGACGCCGACGGTGTCGTCGTGCCCGAGACGGAGCCCGTCACGGTCGTGGACGGGACGTGGAGCACGACGGGAACGTACGCCGACGACGCCGCGGTCACGCAGTCCGTCACCGTCACCCAGACGACGGAGGGCGCCCCGGACGGCGAGAAGACCGTCGCCTTCGCGCTCCCCGCCGCCCCGGCGGCGGAGGACGTGTTCGAGGTGACGACTCCGGCGGACGGTGCGACGCTCACGTCGCGGACCGTCGTGTTCGAGGGCACCGGCACCGACGGTTCCACCGTCTCGGTCGTCGACGGCGAGGGAGTGACGATCGCGGAGGACGCGACCGTCACCGACGGCGAGTGGACCGTGACCGTGGTGTACGCGGCCGACGCCGACGCCGATCAGTCCGCCACGTTCAGCCAGCTCACGGACGGTGACTCGACGGGCGAGGACACCGTGGCCTTCACGCTTCCCGCGGCTGTGGCCCCCGGCGAGGGCGACGGTGATGGCGAGGGCGATGGCGAGGGCGAGGGCGACGGTGAGGGCGAGGGCGACGGTGAGGCCGAGGCCGCCGGCTTCGCAATCACCGCTCCGGCGGACGGCGAGACCGTCGTGTCGCGCACCGTCACGATCACGGGCACGGGCGCCGACGGCTCGACGGTCGAGCTCGTCGACGGTGAGGGCGTGGAGTTCGGTAGCGACGTGCCGACCGTCGTCGCCGACGGCGTGTGGCAGTTCACGATCACCTTCTCCGCGGACTCCTCCCCTCTGCAGCTCATCTCGGCGACCCAGTACACCGACGGGGAGCCGACCGGCGTCGACGAGACCTTCTTCATCCTCCCCTTCGACACCGTCGACGCTCCGACCATCACGAGCCCGAAGCAGGACGAGACGGTCGTGGGCGATCAGGTGACCTTCACGGGGACGGGTGAACCGGGCACGAACGTCGTCCTCCTCGTGGTGCCGACGTCGGTCCTCGAGGAGCTCCCGGACGGCCTCGGCGATGAGCTCCCGGCGGCCGAGCAGCGTGCGGCCGCCGCGGCGGAACCGGCCGATCCCGAGGACCCCATCGTCGTCGCCGAGGACGGCACCTGGACGGTGACGCTCGCCCTCGATCCTGACGAGTACACCGCGGCCGCGATCCTCGTGGATCTGGAGTCGGGGCTGCCGATCTCCCCGCCGTCCGGGGACGTCACGTTCACGCTCGTCGCGGCCGCCGCGGTCGACGGACCCGGCGCGGACGACGGCGATGAGCTCGCGGTCACCGGCAGCGAGTCGACCGGCTTCCTCAGCCTCGCCGCCGTCCTCCTGGCCCTCGGCGCCGCCCTCGTCGCCGCCAACCGTCGCTTCGCGCGGACCGAGTAGAGAACGACGGCGACGCCTAACCGACGACGAAGCCCGCTCCCCGGCCACCGGTGGGGCGGGCTTCGTCGTGGGTGTGCGGGGGGGGTGAGCGCCCCGCCGCTACTCCACGAGCTTGCCCGCGACCGAGACCTCGCGCATGAGCGTCGCGATCTCCTCGGGGATCGGCGGGATCTCCTCGCGCACGACGCCCGTCGAGGGCGACCACACGAGGTTCACCTGCAGCGCCGGGTCGAGCTCCGGGTAGTCGCTGCGGTTGTGGCAGCCACGGGTCTCGCGCCGTTCGAGCGCGGCCTCGAGCGTCGCCCGCGCCGCGAGCGCCGACGACTTCAGGTCGAACGCGTGCGCGAGGTCCTGGAAGCCCGCGATGTCGGGGTGGATGCCGATGTCGGCGATGCGCGCCTCGATCGCGTCGAGCTCCGCGAGTCCTGCCCGCAGCCCCGCCTCATCCCGGACGACGCCGGCGTGCTCGGTCATGGTGTTGCGGATGGCGCGCTGCAGCGCCCGCACGTTCTCCTCGCCGTCGGAGGCGAGCAGGTCCGCGATCTCTGTCCGCGCCGTCGCGACCGCCGAGGCGGAGCGCTTCTGTGCCGGCAACTCCGCCGCGTAGTCCGCGGCGGCCTGTCCCACGATCCGCCCGAAGACGAGCAGCTCGATGAGCGAGTTGCCGCCGAGACGGTTCGCGCCGTGGAGCCCGCTCGACGCCTCCCCGATCGCGTACAGCCCGGGGACGTCGGTGCCGTGGTCCTCCGGTCGCACCCACACACCCCCCATCGAGTAGTGGGCGGTCGGCGCGATCTCGATCGGCTCCTTCGTGATGTCGAGCATCTGCAGCTCCAGCATCGTCTGGTAGACCCGCGGCAGTCGCGTCATGATCGTCTCGCGCGGCAGGTGCGAGACGTCGAGCCAGACGCCGCCGTTCGGGGTGCCGCGACCCTCCTTGATCTCCGTGTAGCACGCGAGCGCCACGCGGTCGCGCGTCGAGAGCTCGAGCCGCTCGGGGTCGTAGCGGTGCATGAACCGCTCGCCGAGGCCGTTGCGCAGGATGCCGCCCTCGCCGCGGGCCGCCTCCGAGATGAGGGTGCCCGCCGCGTTCTCCGGCTCGATGATGCCGCTCGGGTGGAACTGCACGAGCTCCGGGTCGCGCAGGCGACCGCCGGCCTCGACCGCGAGGCGGAACGAGTCCCCGGTGTTCTCGTCGCGACGTGACGACGTGCGCCGCCAGATCCGGTTGTGACCGCCGGCCGCGAGGATCACCGCGTCGGCGTGGATCAGGTAGCGCGTGCCGTCCTCCAGGTCGAAGCCGTACGCGCCGAAGACCGCGCCGTCGTCGTTCACGAGGATGCGCGTCACGTACACGGTGTCGAGGATCGGCACGCGCAATTGCGCGGCCCGGTTGACGAGGGTCCGCTGGATCTCGAGTCCCGTGTAGTCGCCCGCGAACGCGGTGCGGCGGTAGGTGTGCGCTCCGAAGAAGCGCTGCGAGATGCGGCCGTCGTCCTCGCGCGCGAACGGCATCCCGTAGCGCTCCAGGTCGTCGATCCCGCGCGCCGCGCCCTCCGTCACGATCTCCACGGTGTGCGGATTCGCGAGCAGGTAGCTCTCCTTCAACGTGTCGGCGGCGTGCTGTTGCCAGCTGTCCTCCGGATCCATCGTCGAAAGGGCCGCGTTGATGCCGCCGGCCGCGAGGGAGGTGTGCGCGTCAGACTTCGACCGCTTGCCGAGCGCGAGCACGTCGACGCCGGCCTCGGCGAGTTCGATGGCGGCCCGCAGGCCGGACCCGCCCGTCCCGATGACGAGCACGGTCGTGGAGAGCTGACGTTCGGCGGGAGCGCTCGGCGAGGACTGCGTGGCGTGCGAGGAATGCGGCATGGAGTCGACGGTAAGCCGACAGCCTTCATTACTCCAATGCATATTCTCGCTCGTGATGATGCGGAATCGCTATCGACGGCCCTATGCTCGGGCCATGAACCTCGAACAGCTGCGCAGCTTCGTCGCCGTTGCGCGGCTCGGCAACTTCACCCGCGCCGCCGACGAACTGCACCTCGCCCAGCCGTCGCTCAGTCGGCAGATCGCCTCGCTCGAACAGGACCTCGGCACCGAGCTCGTCCACCGGGCGCGCGGCGGGAGCAGCCTCACGATCGCCGGGGAGTCGCTCCTTCCCCTCGCGCGGCGCATGCTCGCCGACGCCGACTCCGTGCGCCGCGAACTCGCGGAGCTCGCCGGGCTCGAACGCGGCCGCGTGCGACTCGGGGCGACCCCGACGCTCTGCATCAGCCTCGTCGCGGAGGTGCTCAGCGCGTTCCACGCGGAGCACCCCGCGATCGACCTGCACCTGTCGGAGCATGGATCGCGGCGGCTACTCGACGAGCTCGCGAGCGGCGAACTCGATCTCGCCCTCGTCACGACGTCGGACGAGAGCTCGGCCCGACGGTTCTCCGTGACGCCCCTGCTCGTCGAGGAGCTCGTCGTGATCTCCTCCGCGGCGTCACCGCCGATCGCGAACGGCGATGTCATCGCGCTGGAGAACGTCGCCGCGTTGCCCCAGGTCGTCTTCAGCTCGTCCTACGACCTCCGCGGCACGACCGACGCGGCGTTCGCGGCTGCGGGGCTGCGGCCCGAGGTCGTGCTCGAGGGGGCCGAGATGGACGCGGTCCTGCGGTTCGTCGAACGCGGGCTCGGCGTCGCCATCGTGCCCGCGATGGTGCTCATCGACCGGCCGGGACTGCGCTCCGTCCGCCTCACCGACCCCCGGCTGACGCGCTCGATCAGCCTCGCGCGACCGAGCGACGTGAGACCGACCCGCGCCGTCCAGGTGATGGAGAGCACGATCGCCGCGACGGCCACGGCGTTCGCGTCGCGCGCCGGCGCGACCATGCGGCGCGCCGGGGCACGCTGAGCAGCTCGAGCAGCCCGAGCAGCTGAGCAGCTTGAGCAGCTCGGCCAGCTCGGCCCGCGTCAGTCCCTCGCCGTATCGGGTCCGACGCTCCGGACCCGGCGCCCGAAGACGGCATCGAGCACGATCCCGGCGATGAGGGCGACGACGATCCCGACGACCATCGCGAGGA